>JAFGTS010000008.1 GCA_016933965.1 Deltaproteobacteria bacterium
GCGGTATGTTTTCTGTGGCACTTTCCTTAGGGTCACCCCCAGTCGCCGTTAGCGACCATCCTGCCCTGCGGAGCTCGGACTTTCCTCCGATCCGTTCGTCACGGACCGGCGATCACCCGATCTGCTTTGATAACACGTTGTAAATATAATCAAATATGGAGAATAAATCAACCGTCAAACGCAAGGAAGATCCGAGTGCAGGTATTCATTAACTATCCTCAGAGATACGAGGCACAACACAGTGGGTATTGACAAAACCTGTCAATCATGGTTTCCTATGCCCGCTTTTCGCAGGGGCGGAATTAATTGTGGTGCGTAACGTTGCTATCCCTGTTGTAATAAAGGCATATTCCTGTTGATTCGCTGTCAAGGAGACACCCCCGCAAGAACCCAGAAAGTAAATCAAGGAAGAGGTGGTGAATGAAACCCGAGCATGTTGAACCGATCCAGAAAACCGTCCATCCAAATGAAAAAGGCGAAGCCTCGGTCGTGTGCACTCAGTGTGGCCAAAGACTGAAACTGGACCGTCCTGAGAACAAGGATCCGAATGAAGCTTTCAGGTCAATAGTTTCCTGTGATCAGTGTGGGTGTACTTATGATGTGCTGGTAAACTTCAGACATGGAGGACGCAAAAGTACAAATTTGACGGGTATCTGCACAACTCTGGCCACTGATAAAACAGAAGATCACGATAATTTCAACAACATCTCCGGCATAATAGTGGAAAATATATCAAAGACCGGTATCGGGTTCACATTAAAGCATCTGATCGACATCAAAATCGGTGACACGGTAAAAGTAAAATTCGTACTGAATAACAATAAAAAAACGGTGATCGATAGAACCGTGGTAGTACAAAGAATCGACAACAGATTCGTCGGGGCAAAATTTACCCGCCCGATCGATGCCGGGGAGAAAGACCTGGCCTTTTATTTACTCTGAGAGGGTAACGAAACGCGCAGAATCTCCAGCGTGCCGTGTCTTAGAGGACTTTTCCGCCTTTCAGGGCCTCGTCGATGGCCTCGTTCGCCAGGCGGTCGGCGGCGGTGTTCTTTTCGCGCCGCACGTGTTCTACGGAATAAGTATCGAGAAAAGAGAGGAGTTTCCTGACTTCCTGCATCAGGACCTGCAGATTGCTGTTCTTGACCCGGTACTGGCCGTTTATCTGCCTCACGAGCAACTCCGAATCAAGAAAGATGTTCAGTGTCCGCATGCCCCGTTTCAGGGCTTCTTCAAGACCGAGGATAAGTGCCCGATATTCTGCCTCATTGTTGGTACAGGTTCCCAGGTATCTCTTCGCCGTCACCACCATGTCCCCGGCGCCGTCATAAATGATCACCCCCACGCCGGCATCCCCGGGATTCCCCCGGCTCGCACCATCCGAGTACAGGTTGAAAATCTCGCCCTCAGTGCTCATCGGCCCTGTTTTCCCAGTACATGATCCGGTTGCAGTTGGGACAGATATGGAGCTTCTCGTATTTCCTCAGCTCGATATAGAGCTGCGGTGGAATATTCATGTGACACCCGCTGCACACCTCGTTCCAGACCGGGACGACGGCGCTTCCGTTCCGTCGCTCCCGGAGCAGGTCGTACCGCCTGAGCACATCCGGGTCGAGACCGTCCCTGATCTCCCGTTCCCCGGCGACAATGGACTCAAGCTCGGCATCAATGGATTCCGCGTCCTTCTCAAGCAGCCGGAGTTTCTCCTCCCCCTGTTTCCTGACAGTTTCAAGATGCTCCCTGTCCGCGGCAAGGTCGGTGTTCCTCCGGTCTATCTCTTCAAGAAGGTTGATGATCTCATCTTCGACAGCGCTGTTCTTCCGCTCTATCGTGTCGATCTCCTTCAGAGTGGCCTGATACTCATCGTTCTTTTTGACCTCGAGAAGGCGGCTTTTCGATCTTTTCAGTGATTCCGATCCCTTCTGCATCTCCTTCTCACAGGCGCGATGCCGTTCGTTCAGATCTTCAAGCTCTTTTTTCCGCTCGTCGAACCGTCCCTCGGCAGCGGCGATCCCTACCCTCAACTGTTCCTGTTCTCCCGGCAGGCTCACTTTCCTCGCCTTCAACCGGGCAATCTCCGAATCGATCTTCTGGAGCTGTATTAATTTTGACAACTGCTCTTTCAAAATCCACCTCTTTCCCGCCGGTATAAAAAAAAATGCACCACAGTGTGGTGCATTTTAGAAGTTACGGGTTTGACCATCCGGCCTGCATGGTATCTTTACATATATAACTCATAATCGACTGCCTGTGATGAATCTGGTGGGCCCACCTGGGTTCGAACCAGGGACCTACCGGTTATGAGCCGGTGGCTCTTCCAGCTGAGCTATGGGCCCCATCGAAATTTCATAAAAGTATTTTACTATCCCTATTGTTTTTTTTTGTCAAGCTTATTTCATACCACGGGCGCCGAACACCTCACGTGCAAGAGAGAGAGCGTTTATCACGGCGGGGAATCCGGCATAGACGGTCATCTGAAGGATCACCTCGACGATCTCTTCCGGAGTGCAGCCCACATTCAGCGCACCGTTGATATGAACCTTCAACTGGGGTGGCGCCGTGGCCATGGCCGTCAGCGCCGCAACCGTTGCAAGCTGGCGGGTCCGCAGATCAAGCCCCGGTCGGGAAATGACATCACCGTAGGAAAACGCGACGATCCAGTCGATCAGGTCAGGCGCAATGTCCCTGAAACCGTCCACCACCGATGTCCCGGGAAATCCGGTTATCCGTTCCAGCAGTTCTTTCCCTTTCTGATAACGATCACTCATATATCCCTCCTTTTTTGTTCCTATGTATTCGACCTTATCAATCGCTTGTCCTTTAAAATCGTTCCCTCCCGCACAGGGACGAGCATTCATGTTCAGCACCGGGAAACGGGTTGCCCCCGATTCCTCACCCGGAACAAATATCCAACTGGAAGAGGTGCTCGTGAACCCCGCCCGGCTTCATCACGCTCCGGGTCTGAGCCACCTCCGCGGGGCGGCCAGGACGAGAACCAGCCCCGACAGGATGAGCGCCGTTCCGACGATCATATACCAGTTCAGCGATTCCTTCAGTATCAGCACCGCCAGTATCGATGCCAGGACCGGCTTCAGGAAAAATGCCAGTCCGCCCTTTTGCGCCGACGTGTTGAGGAGGCCAAAATAATAGAGCACATATGCCAGCGCCGTTCCCACCAGTGAAAGGTAGGTTACGAAGACCCACGTATCCGCCAGCCCCTGGATCCCCTGTGGCGTCAATCGCAGGAGCGCGACGGGAAGGAGCATGAAACTGCCGAAAAGGGCCGAGTACCCCATGAGGACCATGGCCCCGTAACGCCCCACCACTCGTCGCGAAATGCAGACGCTGAGAGCGAAGCACAGGGCGGAGAGTATCATCAGCGCCAGTCCGGCGACGGACCCCGCCGTAAAATCCCCGGACTCAAAAGCAAAGCAGAGAACGCCACAGACACCAAAGACCGTGGCAAACCAGGTCCTGGCGGTCCAGCTCTCATTGTTGATGAAGCGGGCACAGAGGATCACAAAAACGGGATTCACGCTGAAGACGACAGCCGCCGACGCCGCCTTGTCCAGAACAAGGATGGCCGTATGAAAGATGGATATGGCGAGGGCGACACCGATTAATCCGTTAAGACAGAAGATACCGTAATCACGGAGGGTGAATCTTTCAAGGCGGAGCCGCAGGAGTGGTATCGACAGGATGAGAAGGGTCACGCCCGTCACGAAGAACCGCAGGAAGGTAAGCACCAGTGGGTCCACGCGGGCACCGATGATCTTACTGACGACCTCGACGGTGCTGAAGCAGCCGACACCGCCGACAAGACTGACGATTCCGATCAATTCATCGCGGGACATGGAACCTCGGGTGCTTTTCACTGACCCGGCGGCGTTCGCATCCACTGCAAACCGATCCACCCGGTCATCTTCAGTCGGCAACAGGGCACACCGACAGGGGCGGAGCCTTCTTCAATCTCGGGGAGATACCGAATCGATCAGGTGTTCCGCCTTCTGATAGGCACGTTTAACCTTTATATAGAAAGCGTGCAACCTTTTGTTTCCTGATATGCTTCCCTTTTCACCGGAGAGCCTGCGTGCTATCTCTGAAAACGTCAGATATTCCCGCTTTCGAAGGTCGTATACCACCCACGGGTCCGGTTCCTCTTTCACCTGTGCGTCCGCTCCCGCTTCTTGAGACAGCCCGCTCAGGGCTTCCAGGCCTTTCCGGTACTCACTGTTTCTGATGAGAGCCTGTGCCCGGTCATATGTGCCGATCGAGATCCGTCGTGGTGCCATATATCTCCGCTTCATAATGCAGTAACAAAGGAAAAGCAATTGGTATGCCAGATGATAGAAAGGCTTGCATGTATATAATTTGAAAGCGCTTCCTGCGAAGTGGACATACGGGGCATGTTTCACTGCATGTTTCATGAAACGGGCGGATGTTTCACCACAACACTTACGAAACGCGTATCTTTCCGTCGCTCTCCGACAGGCACGGGCATTTCTTGAACACGGCCTCGGAAATATTCTCGATACATGTGGGGACCTGGTGCGGACGCTACGCGCATAACCTGCTTAGGAAGGACGTTATTCCCGACCGGGCTGCAAACATCATTCAAATCGAAAACTGGAAATCATGTGTTCGTATATTTCCCGGTGCGTTTCAAAATCCGGGTCGTTGGGGTTCTGCCCGGCAAAGCTTAGTAAATACAAATGTTTATCATTTGCTGCGATGATCTCTATGCCCTCATGATCAAAGAGAAAAATCTTCAGGATCACCGCCGGATGGCCCGCCAGAGTGGTATCCGTAGTTTCCGTGATCAGGCTGTCTTCATTGATGTCCCTCACGTCATAGGTCGCAAGCCATTCGCCCAGGATTGAACCTTCCTCGTTTTCCATGACCCTGATCTCAAATTGACCCTGCCACATATGATAGGGCTGTTCTAAGAAGGTCACTTTTTGCCGTTCACCATCCAGGAGGACCAGTCCCGACCATGTCGTAGCGGTGCCGCTTCTTGATCCGGCCTCGACAATTTCCCAGGTCGCCGGATAAAGGATGCTGTATCCACAGGTGGTATGTCTGTAAAGGCTCCACTTTCCCGCGGGATATTCCGCCACAGCCATATCCCCGAAAAGCAGAAGGAGTAACCCAACCCAACATGCTTTTTTCATATGCGGATTCATATGGTTAGTCCTCCCCGTTCATCCATGAGGCACCGGGTCGTGAGCATCAACAGCCAGTCATCTTTACAGGGAATACCACAGGTCAACGGCTTCGATCTGGTATTCTTTCCGGTGATTGAAGCCGCCGTGACCTTCAGGACCGATCCTGAGAATGTCGACGGTACCACCGAGCTTTTCTATCAAATCCCGGGACCGCATCATGTTCTCTCCCCTGGTGGTATCGCGCAAGCCGCCCCAGAGGTAAAAATGCGTGCCGGAAAGCGGTTTTTCACCATATCGGCCTGACAGCAGCAGCCGAACAGCGGGAAGATTGGGACTGACACCGCCCGATGCGGCAATGAACAAGCGGATGTAATTGTTACCGCTCTCCTTATCGTGAAATGCAAAGGACGCGCACTGGGTGGCGGAGCGGCTGAACCCGAGCCACGCCGTCAGTGATGTGTCGACACCGTAATGGGCGGAGAGGTATTGCACGGCACCGGCAACGATCCGGTAGGTGTCGGCCGAATTTGAGAGATAGGTGTACTCTTTTTTCTTCGCCGATGGTTGCCGCGCCGGCCATCCCCACTGGATGGAAGCGATGGCGAACCCCTTCCGGGAGGCGACGTCCGTAAAGTTCAGAAGGTGCCGGTAGGCATTGCCTCCCGTTCCGTGGAGAACGACCAGAAGTCTCTTCTTTTCTGTTTTTTCAAATCCTTCAGGGATCCAGTGCACGAAAAAGGGAGGTCCGCCGGCAACGGTGACGACCCTGCCGCCGAGAGCCCGTACTTTTTCATAGGACGAGGGATCGGATTTGTATATGCCGATCCCGTCATGGTCTTCTTCCACATAGCTTTCCGCACCTGCCGCAGTGCACAGGACGCAGAGGACAATAAGAACCGGCAGGTACCGGAAGATCTTCATGCACACCTTCATCAGAAGAGCACCTCCGGAAGGTCCTTGACATTTTCTATGCTGACCTGTTTCACCACACCTCCAACGGCACGCTCCTGCATTCCGACCTTCGGCAGGACGCATCGGGTGAATCCCATCCTGCCCGCCTCCCTGATACGGGATTCCATCCTGCCGACGCCCCTGACCTCGCCGGTGAGCCCTACTTCACCACACAGGACGGTCCCTTCATCGACGGGACGGTTCAGGAAACTTGAAACGATGGAGGATATGATCCCCAGGTCGACGGCGGGCTCAGTGAGCTTCACCCCGCCGGCCACGTTAATATATATGTCATGATTTCCGAGGTGAAGACCGCAGATCTTTTCCAGCACCGCCGCCAGCAGTGATACCCGGTTATGATCGACACCGATCGTCGTCCGACGCGGTATGCCGAAGGTCGTTTCGCTCACCAGAGATTGTATCTCCACCAGGATAGGGCGTGATCCTTCCATACTCGGTACCACAACGGACCCGGCCGCGCACCGGGGCCGCTCCGACAGGAACAGGGCGGAAGGGTTCGCAACTTCCCGGAGACCGTCATCACCCATCTCAAATACACCGATCTCGTTAGTCGGCCCAAAGCGGTTCTTCACGCTACGGACGATCCGGAATGCATGCCCCGAATCCCCTTCGAAATAGAGAACGGTGTCGACCATGTGTTCCAGGACACGGGGGCCCGCGATGGCTCCCTCCTTGGTGACGTGGCCGATCAAAAACAGGGGGATCCCCGTCTGTTTCGACATCATGATGAGCTTTTCAGATGATTCCCTCACCTGGCCGACACTGCCCGGCGCGGACGAGAGGCTGCCCGAATACATGGTTTGAATGGAGTCCACGACGACGGCGTCCGGCTGCACCTCCCGTATCTGCCTGAGGATGTTCTCCAGGGATACCTCCACCAATATGAGCAGATTCTGTGACGATGCTCCGATCCGCTTCCCGCGAAGCCTGATCTGATTTGCCGATTCCTCTCCCGATATGTAAAGGACCTTCATCCCCTGATGAGCAAGCTGCTGGAGCACCTGGAGAAGAAGGGTCGATTTGCCGATGCCGGGATCCCCGCCCAGAAGGATCGCCGACCCCCTGACGATGCCTCCGCCGAGGACCCGGTCCACATCGACGATACCCGTCGTGACACGGTCCGTCTCATCGGCCTCGATCGAAGCGAGCGGCAGGGCCGTCCCGCCGAAGCCCGCCCCCCGTGAACCCGTCGTGTCGGCGGGTTCTCCGATCTCTTCTTCAACGAAGCGGTTCCACTCACCGCAGGAAGGACACCTTCCGAGCCATTTGAGAGACTGATGACCGCAATTTTGACAGAAAAAGGCGGTTTTTATCTTATTGAGACCAGCCATATGCACCACTGCGGTTGATTTTTTTCGTCCCTTTGTTTTCCCTGTGGGTGGACTATAGGGGGATTTCTCCGACCCGTCAACTGAAAACCAAAATGACTTGTATATCGAGGGCAATTTTGATATCAATCAACGTTTGTATGACACAATACTCCAGCGGAGCGAAAAGAATATATGAATAATCCGAACTTCAGTTCCGGGCCCTGCAGCAAGCGACCCGGATGGAGCCTGAACGTATTGAAGGACAGCCCCATCGGCCGCTCGCACCGAAGCAGTCTCGGCAAGGAACGGCTTGCCCTCGCCATCGAGGAAAGCAAGGCCCTCCTCGGCATTCCCGATGACTACCTTCTGGGCATCATGCCCGGTTCGGATACGGGGGCCTTCGAGGCGGCCCTGTGGTCGCTGCTCGGACCGCGATCGGTGACGGTCCTGGTATGGGAAAGTTTCAGCGCCGGATGGGCGACGGACGTTGAAAAGCAGCTCAAGCTGAACCCGACGGTGCTGCGAGCCGACTACGGCGACATCCCCGATCTTTCGGCCGTCGACTGGTCACAGGACGTTGTCTTTGTGGCGAACGGAACCACGAGCGGGGTAAAGATCCCCGACTGGGACTGGATACCCGAAGACAGAGAGGGTCTGACCCTCTGTGACGCAACGAGCGCGGTATTTGCCATGCGGATCGACTGGCAGAAGGTCGACGTCCTGACCTATTCCTGGCAGAAGTGCCTCGGCGGGGAGGCGGCTCACGGCATTCTGATACTGAGCCCCCGGGCGGTGGAACGGATCGAGTCCTACGATCCGTCCTGGCCGCTGCCGAAGATATTCCGGCTGAAAAAGGGTGGCCGGCTGAACCGCGCCATCTTCAAGGGCGATACGATCAATACGCCTTCCATGATATGCGTGGAAGATTATCTGGACGCTCTGGAGTGGGCCCGGAGCGTCGGCCTGGAAGGAATGATCGAGCGCAGCAGGGCGAACCTGCGGGTCGTCGAAGAATGGGTGGAGCGCACCGGGTGGATAGATTTTCTCGCAGGGACACCGGAGATCCGGTCCCATACGTCCGTCTGCCTGAAGGTGACGGACCGGCGTTTCAACGGGCTTTCGGAGGAAGACCGGCTCGCGTTCGTTAAAAAGATCGCCGGCGCTCTGAGCGCGGCGAACATCGCCCATGATGTCGCCTCATACAAGGAAGCGCCGCCGGGGTTCCGCCTGTGGTGCGGTCCCACCATCGAACCGGAGGATGTGCGGCGCGCCCTGGAGGGATTGGAAGAGGTATGCACGAAGGCAATAGGTAAATTAAGCGATCAGTGACGAAGAGGGACGATAATCGATGAAAAAGGTGCTGGTAAGCGACACCCTTGCCCGGGAAGGGATTGAAATACTTGAGCAGGCCCCGGAGATCGAAGTCGACGTAATGACCAATCTCACCCCTGATGAGCTCAGGGGTATCATAAAGAATTACGACGGGCTCGTCATCAGAAGCGCCACCCGGGTGACGAAGGACATCGTAGAAGCGGCAAGCAACCTGAAGGTCATCGGCCGCGCGGGGATCGGCCTCGACAATGTTGATGTGGAAGCCGCAAGCAAGCGGGGCATCATGGTCATGAACACGCCGGGAGGAAATACCAACACCACGGCGGAACATACGATCACGATGATGCTTTCCCTGGCACGCCGGGTCCCCCAGGCAACCATGTCGATGAAATCAGGAAAGTGGGAAAAGAAAAAGTTCATGGGCGCCGAGGTCTTCAACAAGACCCTCGGCATCATCGGAACGGGACGGGTGGGGTCCATCGTCGCGAGCCGCGCCCAGGGACTGAAAATGAACGTCATCGCCTACGATCCCTTCATTTCACCGGAAGCGGCGGAGAAACTGGGGATCACCCTGGTACCCTTTGAAGAGCTTCTGGCAAAATCCGACTTTATCTCCGTCCACACCCCGCTGACGGAAGAAACGAAGAACCTGATCAACGCCGACAGCATCGAGCGCATGAAAAACAACGTGTTCATCGTGAATTGCGCCCGGGGAGGCATCATAAACGAGCAGGACCTTTACGAAGCCCTGGTCGCCGGCAAGGTGGCCGGTGCCGCGCTCGACGTCTTCGCGGAAGAACCGACAAAGAACGAAGCCCTGGTCGCTCTTGAAAACGTCATCTGCACCCCCCACCTGGGGGCATCCACCGACGAGGCACAGCGCAATGTCGCCATCGCCGTGGCGGAGCAGATAGTGGACTACCTGACAAAGGGCGAGATCAGGAACGCCGTCAACTTCCCATCCGTCAGCGCCGAGGTGCTGAACAGCATCCGCCCCTACGTGGCGCTTGCCGAGAAGCTGGGCATGCTTGAGGCGCAGATCGTCACCGGCGGCATCGAGGAGGTGCGGGTGGAGTTTTGCGGCGAGATACTGAATTACGACGTCACGCCCCTCACCATAGCCCTTATCAAAGGTCTCCTGACGCCCATACTGAAGGAAAACATAAATTACATCAACGCCCCCTTCATCGCCAAGGACCGGGGCATCAGGGTCGTGGAATCGAAAAGCAGCGAATCGGTGGATTACACGAGCATGATATCTCTCACCGTAAAAACATCGAAAGAGGAAGGGTTCGCGGCGGGGGCGATCTTCGGTCGCCGGGACCCGCGTATCGTCAAGATCGGTAAATTCCCTCTCGACGTCATTCCCGAAGGGCACCTGGTGCTTCTTTACAACAATGACAAACCCGGCGTTATCGGCAACATCGGCACGACCCTCGGCAACAGCGGCATAAATATCGCCCGCCTCCACCTTGGCCGGGAACAGATCGACGGGAAGGCCCTGGTCGTTCTCAGCACGGACACCATGGTAACCGACGCGGCCCTGAAGCAACTGAGGGAACTCCCCCATGTGATATCGATAACGCGGATCGAAATGTAAGGACCGAAGCGGAGACGCACCATGTCAAACGTCGTAATAGTGGGAACACAATGGGGAGACGAGGGAAAGGGGAAGATCGTCGATCTCTACGCCCGGGAGGCCGATGTGATCGTACGGTTTCAGGGGGGCAACAACGCCGGCCATACGCTGGTCGTCGGCGGAGTTCAGACTATTCTTCACCTGATCCCCTCGGGAATTCTTCATGAGGGCAAGACCTGCATCTTAGGAAACGGCATGGTCATCAATCCCGAGGTCCTGCTCCAGGAGATAGATGAACTGCATGAAAAAGATCTCTTTCCTTCCACGACGGAGCTCCACATCAGTGAGAACGCCCACATGATCATGCCCTATCACCGGCGGATCGACAGTGCCCGCGAAGGGCGCAGGGGCGGCCGGAAGATCGGCACCACGGGCAGGGGCATCGGTCCCGCCTACGAGGACAAGATAGCCCGGACGGGGATACGGTTCGGACAATTCATCGATGAGAACACCTTCAGGGAACTTCTGCTGAAGAACATGGAGGAAAAGAACTTTCTCCTGACACGGTTCTTCGAGGAAGAACCCCTTGACGCCGAGGCGGTATTCGAAGAGTACCGCCGATACGCTCTGCGGCTCCGCCCTTACGCAGCCGATACGTCGCTGATCATCCGGCGGGAGATCGACCGCGGCAGGCACGTGCTCTTCGAGGGAGCCCAGGGGTGCCATCTCGACATCGACCACGGCACCTATCCCTACGTGACCTCATCGAACACCGTTGCGGGGAACGCCTGCTGCGGAGCCGGCCTCGGGCCGACCGACATAGATACCGTCATTGGCATCTGCAAGGCCTACACGACCAGGGTCGGCAAGGGCCCCTTCGTAACGGAGCTTGACGATGCCGTGGGGGAAAGGCTCCAGAGCATTGGTAAGGAGTTCGGTGCCACGACAGGGAGAAAACGCCGGTGCGGCTGGCTTGACGCGGTCCTGGTGCGGCAGGCCGTGAGGCTTTCGGGAATAACCGCCCTGGCCGTCACGAAGCTCGATGTACTGACCGGGATCGATCCCCTGAAGGTATGCGTGGGATACGAGGTCGACGGCGACCGATACGAGGAACACGTCCCCTCATCCAGTGATGTCATCGAGCGCTGCACCCCCATATATGAAGAGATTGAGGGATGGTCCGAAAACATCAGCGGCGCCCGCAGGAAAGAGGACCTGCCGAGAAATACCAGAAGATACATTGAGCGGATCGAGGAGCTTGCCGGTGTCAGAGCCGTTTTGATCTCCGTCGGCCCCGGCCGGGAAGATACGATCATAGTGGAAAGTCCCTTTTAAGAACAGGAGGTGATCTACGGTTATAGAACCAAAGATAGACACGAAATCCCTTGTCCTTGCCTGCGCGAATGCAGCGCTGGAAAGAAAAGCAAAAGACCTCACCATTCTCAAGATAAAAGAACTCTCATCATTTACTGATTTCTTCATTATTTGCAGCGGCAGTTCCGACCGCCAGGTATCGGCGATCGCGGACGCCGTCGCGGAAAAGCTGAAAAAGCTCGGGATCTTACCCCTGGGGATCGAGGGCGCCCGCGGCGGCAAATGGGTCCTTATGGATTACGGCGACGTGGTAGTTCACGTCTTTTATGAACCGGTCAGGGAATTTTATGATATCGAGCGGCTCTGGTCCGATGCCCCCGGCATGGTGATCGATGACTCGGAACGCGAGATCACGGCACTCAGTGATGAACTGGAACCTTGAGAACATTCTTTCCGGTCTTATCGACATCATCTTCCCCCCACGGTGTCTTCTGTGCGGTTCATTCCGGGCGGAGGTTCACGGGGGGGTCCTCTGCAACGATTGTTTTTCCCGAATCTCATTCACCGGTTCACCCCTGTGTCCCTGCTGCGGGCTCCCCTTCCAGGTGGACGGAGCTTCGAACCATCTCTGCGGGGAATGCGCTGCGGGAAACCAACCTTTTTCTCGGGCCCGGTCCCTGGCACGATACGAGAACACGATGCTTGACGCCGTTCATCTCTTTAAATACCGGGGGAACAGGGGGATCGGGCGTTTTTTGGGAAAGCTCATGGCCGAGCACGGTTATGACGACTTCGATGTCGGCAGGTACTCACGTATCATGCCTGTCCCCCTCCATCCCGCCAAACTGCGGAAACGGGGATTCAACCAGGCGCTCGTTCTGGCCCGGAAGATCGCGGAAAGATATTCGCTCCTTCTTGATTTCTCAAGCCTGGCAAGAAAGACCGACACGTCCCCGCAGGTGGGCCTGGAAAAAAAGGACCGGCTGCTGAACGTCAGAGGCGCATTCACCGTCACGAACCCGGCGGCGGTGCGGGGCGAGCGGATCCTTCTGATTGATGACGTGTATACAACGGGAAGCACCGTCAAGGAATGTGCGCGGGTGCTCCGGCGCCGGGGAGCGCGAGAGGTGGCCATTCTTACCCTCGCCCGGGCATGAGTGAAGCGGGGACAAACCGTCGGATCAGGCAAAAGGAACAAAGATCATGAAAGAGAAAATCCTCACCACGGGGGAACTGAAGAAAAGAATCGATCGTCTCAAAGAGGAGGGGAAAACCGTTGTTTTCACCAACGGCTGTTTCGATATCCTTCACGTGGGGCATGTCCGGTATCTGGAAGAAGCGAAGAAACTGGGCGATGTGCTGGTCCTGGGTCTCAACAGCGACTCTTCGGTGCGGGCGATCAAGGGACCGCGGCGGCCCGTCGTTCCCGAGGAAGATCGGGCCTGCGTCATGGCCGCCCTGGAATCGATCGATTTTGTAACGCTCTTCGATGAGGAAACGCCGCTTCATCTGATCGAAACCCTTGAGCCTCATATCATTGTAAAAGGCGGAGACTGGAGCCTGGAGCGGATAGTGGGACGGGACCTCGTGGAAAGCCGCGGCGGGCGGGTGGTGGTCATACCCGAGATACCAGGTTCCTCAACAACCAATATCATTGAGAAAATCCTGAACACGAGGGATGACGGGCAGTAATTTTTTCTTTACAAACACGACCTCATTTTATATATGGGTGTGGCTTTAAGGGTAAAAAAGGCAGGGACGCGTGATTCATGAAACAGCAGCAGCTTGAATATTTCAAAAATCTTTTTAATCACAGGATCAAACAGCTCCTGGATGAAGCGGAAAAGACCGTTTCCGATATGACAACGGGCGGTAATGAAAATTTCCCGGACCTGACCGACAGGGCCTCACAGGAATCGGACAGAAACTTCGAGCTTCGAATCCGCGACAGGGAGCGCAAGCTCATCAATAAGATGAAGGAAGCCTTGAAACGAATCGACGAAGGAACCTTCGGCATCTGTGACATGTGCGGGAAAGAGATCTCCGAGAAGAGACTCATGGCCAGGCCCGTCACAACTCTCTGTATCGAATGCAAAACGAAGCAGGAAGAACAGGAAAAACAGAGAGGGGAATAACCGCCGCCGCTTCACATCATACCCGCCGTTCAGCTCCTTTCGGCAGGCCGGACCGCCCGCGAAGGAAATTCCGGCGGGACCGCTCCGAACAAAACACGCCTGATATCGAGCCACCGTGATCCCCCACCGATTTGCCTTTGCACCGGTCCGAATCCCCTTGAAAAGCTCCGGACGTTCTGTTAGTTTCGAGACCACAATGTGTTCCAACTCCTCCCAAAGGAACGATCACGCTCATGAGACCCGTATTCCGGCTTGCCGCTTTCCTTTTTTTTGTGATCATTCTCCTGCACCCGCGCCCTGCAGGGGCTTATGTGCCGGCGGCGGAGCGCATCCTTGAACCTCTGACAACCCTGAATCGCGGCATAACGTCACTCGCCGTTGAACTTGAAACGACCTTCCATGAAGGCCAGGGAACGGGCACTGTCGTCAGGGAACAGCTACTCATTGGAGTGAACGGCGATTTTCGATTGGTTCGTTATGGTCCGGGAGGAGAGACGATCCTCATACAACAGGGAAGGGACCTGGTCGTCATGAACCCCTCGGAAAAGGACGCGGCGGAGACAGGGAGGATCGAAGGCGTTCTGCCGGCACTGCTGCTTCGGAGATCAACGGTCGAACTGGTAAAGGAACTGAATTTTCTGGGCGTTCGGACGGATATTACCGGAATGGACCGTATCGAGAAAACCATATCCTATACGATCGGGGAGGAAGAGAGCTCCGTTCCCGGCAGCCGTCTCTGGGTGGAGAAAGAGCGGCGTCTCCCCCTGCGGTTTTCCGGGGTCTGTTCGCGGGGAGACAGGATGGTCAGGGTCCGCGCAGAATACAGAGATTACAGAACCGCGGGGAAGAATCTTCTGTTCCCCTGGCGGATGGAATATTACGTTGACGACACGCTCTCTGCCGTCAGCAGTGTCACCGGGATAGAGATAAACGTCACGGCGCCGGAACGCCTTTTCAAACCTGACGGAGAGGCACAGGCAGTGAAGCCGATCCCCGCCTTCATCAACATCAGGGAATAGGCATCGTGTTTATAGAGGTCGCAATCAACATCCCCTCGGACCGGAGTTTTACCTACGCCGTTCCACCGGAAATGGCCGACCAGGCTGGTGTGGGAAAGCGCGTGCTCGTTCCCCTGGGCAGGCGGCGGGTGACGGGATATATCATCGGCCTTTCGAGCACATCGGACATAGACGGTGTCAGGGACATCCTGGAAATTCTCGACATGGAGCCTCTTTTCTCCGATGAGGACCTCTCCTTTTATCACTGGGTATCGAACTACTACATTCACCCCCTGGGACGGACCCTGCGTGAGATACTCCCCGGCGGGATCGACAGGGAAAATCACCTGTGGATCACGCCGTCAGAGCCCCCCCGGCAGGGGCTGAAGCTTTCAAAGACCCGTCGATCCCTCCTGTCGGCACTTGCCGAACATCCCCGTGGTATCTCACTGAAAAACCTGAAAAAAGTGCTTTCCCGGGAAAAAATAACCGCCGATATAGAGGCGCTTCGAAGCCTTCAACTGGTGTCCGTTGAGGACCGCCTTACGAAACCGGCAGTAACGGCCAGGGTGGAGCGTTTCGTCCGGGCTGCCGAAGCACCCGGGCAGGAAGGCCTGACGGACAAACAGGCGCGATTGCTGGCACACATCCGGGACAGCACGGAAATTCCCCTGTCGGAGTTGAGAAGGGATTTCCCCCGATGCGCCGACACACTCCGGCGACTGGAACGCAAGGGCCATATAGCCCTCCTGGAAAGGGAATGTCTTCGCGCCTCCCGCAAGACCATCGCCATCGGGAACTCGACAGGACCGGTCAGTCTGAACGGACACCAGCAGGCAGCCCTGGATGAGATCGTTGCCGGCCTGGAATCAGGGGAATACCGTTCATTTCTGCTTCACGGCGTCACGGGGAGCGGCAAAACGGAAGTCTATCTGAGAGCGATCGAGGAAGCCCTCCGGCGCGGCGGCAGCGCCCTGTATCTTGTTCCTGAGATCGCCCTGACCCCGCAACTGTTGACGAGGGTGACCGGTCGTTTCGATATGGGGCGTATCGCCGTTTTGCACAGCGGGATCGGGCAGGGTATCCGATACGATGAATGGAGGCGCATTCAGCGGGGAACGGCGCAGATCATCATCGGCGCCCGGTCCGCCGTCTTCGCACCCTCGCGGGGCCTGAGACTGCTTATCGTCGACGAGGAACATGATCCTTCCTACAAGCAGGACGAACGGCTTGCGTATAACGCCCGCGACCTGGCGGTCATGAGGGCCCGCATGCAGGAGGCGGTGGTGATACTCGGCTCGGCCACACCGGGAATCAACACCTATTACCACGCCCTTGAAAAAGATTATGCACACCTCTCCCTGCCGCTTCGGGTCGAGGAACGTCCCCTGCCCCGGATAGAGATCGTGGACATGAAGCAGGAACGGCAGATTCGGGGAACGGTGCCCATCTTTTCCGGGGCGCTCGTGGATGCGATCGGGGAAACCCTGGGCGCGGGGAACCAGGCTCTGCTCTTTCTCAACCGGCGGGGCTTCACCACGTTTCTGTTCTGCCTGGACTGCGGATACGTGTTCCGGTGCCGCAACTGTTCGGTCACCATGACCCACCATGCCGGTGACGGCCGATTACGGTGTCATTACTGTGATTACTCGCTACCGGCACCGCCGGCCTGTCCGGCCTGCAGCGGTACGAATGTCCGCTCCTACGGAGTCGGTACGGAAAAGGTCCAGGAGGAAACCGGCCTGCTTTTTCCACAGGGCCGGATAGCGCGTCTCGACAGCGACACTGCGGCGCGGCGCGGTGCCTCGGAGACGATCCTGTCTGCGCTCGATACGGGACGGATAGACATCCTCATCGGCACCCAGATGATAACTAAGGGGCATGACTTCCCGAACGTTACCCTGGTCGGCGTCGTGTCCGCCGACACCTCACTGAACATCCCCGATTTCAGGGCGGCGGAACGGACCTTTCAACTGCTTACCCAGGTCTCCGGCAGGGGCGGACGGGGCGACAAGCCCGGAAGGGTCATCATTCAGACCTTCAATCCGGAACATTACGCCGTAACGCACGCCGCGGCCCATGACTACCGGGGTTTCTATGAGCAGGAGATCACCGCGCGCCGCAGCCTTGGATATCCTCCCTTCGCCCGGCTCGTCAATTTCAGGATCTCCGGAACCGGGGAGGACAGCGTTGAGAATTTCGCGCGGGAACTGGGAACACGGGCGATGCAGTATTGCCGCTCCACCGGGGGGACGCCGACCGTCGAGGTCCTGGGCCCTTCCCCGGCGCCGCTCGCCCGTCTCAAGGGAAAGTACCGCTGGCAGATGCTGCTGCGGGGCAGGGATGTGAAGACACTTCAGCGGGTCACCAGGGCGATACTGAGCACCTGCGACGGGCCGGGACCGGATATCAGGGTTGATGTGGACCCCATAAGCTTTCTGTAAGGCTTTGCCGATCCTCCATTTTCCCGTTGACAGGGGACATTCGGTTCCCTATACTTCGCCAGGTCTTCAGGCGTTGACTCATTCTCAACTGCCCAAATTTTCGACATATATTTTGAAGAACCTCCGGCGGCGCGCGAGCTCTCCGGATCCAGGGACGGCAAGAGCAATTTCATCATGAAACTGGACGATATCATTACGATCCTTGAGGGACGCGTCCTGACGAGAACCGGCACGAATGATCTGGAAATCCAGTCCTGCGGCTCCGCCGATCTGATGAGCGATGTCCTGGCATTTCAGACGGAAGAAAGCGGACTTCTGCTGACGGGCCTCACCAACCAGCAGGTCATCCGCACGGCGGAAATGGCGAACATCAATGCCATTGTCTTTGTTCGCGGCAAGATACCGCCCCAGTCAACGATCGATCTGGCCGAAGAGCTCTCCATCCCACTCATTTCATGCTTCCACAGCATGTATAAAGCATCAGGATTGCTGTATAATGCGGGTCTTCCCGATAACGGAGTCGTTTCGATACCATGCCGGTAATAAACAGCAAAAACGGGAAAGAGACAGACCAGCTGACACGGGTCCAGGAGCTGGTCTATGAACTGCGCGTTGACGAAGTCATGACGGCCGATGTCAGGACGGTATCGCCGGACACGACCATGGCCGAGTTGATGGCCATCATGCGCATTAATCGAATATCGGGACTGCCCGTCGTCGAACAGGACGAAATGGTGGGCATCGTCAGTCTTGAAGACCTGGTAAAGGCCGTTGCGGACGGTCACCCAGAGGACAGCGTGCGCAATCGGATGAGCAGGAAGATCGTGTCGGTCCGTGCCGACGAACGGGCCGTCCAGGCGGTGAAGCTATTCGCGCAGCACGGCTTCGGTCGTTTGCCCGTTCTTGACTCCGCGGGGAAGCTGGTGGGGATCCTCACGGGCAGCGATATCACCAGGGGTCTTCTGCGGTCCCTGAGCACGCGCTATCACGCGGAAGAAATGCGGCGCTACCGGGCAAGTCACATCTTTGAAGATATCGATTCCGAAGAGACATCCCTGGTCCTTCGCTACCATGTGGCGGGAAGGGATTTCAATCAGGGGGGACAGGCATCAAGCAAGCTGAAGCGGGCACTTGAGCGCCTCGGAGCGAACCCTCCCCTGCTGCGACGGGTCAGTGTATCGGCCTATGAAGCGGAAATGAACCTGATAATTCACACGAGCAACGGTGGAGAACTGCGCGCCGAGATCAGCCCTCACAGGATAACCCTCATCACCGAAGATGACGGCCCGGGCATTTCGGATGTCGAGGCCGTTTTTCAACCGGGATACACAACGGCCCCCGACTGGGTGCGCGAACTGGGATTCGGTGCCGGTATGGGGTTGACGAACGTGAAGCGTTTCAGTGACGAGGCCTTTATAGAATCACATCCCGGCTCGGGCACGCGGCTGACCGCCATCTTCAACGTGCCGCCCCCCGGAGGGGATGGTGGATCGGACGACGATCAGTGAACCTCGCGGGCAGCCGCCGGAGATCACCCCCGTCATCAAGCTCTTTTTGGGAGATATCAGGAAGGCGGTAATTGCCGCGCGGGAAGCATGAACGAGGCTGTATGCGGGACAGCATAAAAAAAAGATCAGTACCTGGGTAAAAGGAGGAAAACCAAGACTGATCTTTTTTATATTGTGGAGAAGCTTTTTGTATTGGCGATAAACTATATTGCAATGGCCGTGCCAGACGGCGAAAGCAACGCTTATATTCGTAATACATTATTTTTATTGAATATAAATGCCGGGCTCGTGGCCGGCATCCCTTGTTGCCCGCGACAGACATGGATACTATCGAACCACCCGGGGAGCTTTCTTGGTTAAAAAGTATCCACCTGGTCCGGATATCCGGGCCATCATCCCCTTGAAGGAGGTTTGTATGAAGAACCGAAGCATCTTTATCATCCTCAGCCTGCTTGTCACACTCTGGTGCCTGTCAGGATGTCAGAAGACCTACTATGCTCTCTGGGAACAATTTGGAAAAGAAAAACGGCATCTCCTCAGAGAAAATGTCAAGGAGGCAAGCGAAGAACAGAAAGAGGCGTCGGAGCAGTTCAAGGATGTTCTGACCCGCATACAGGAAATGTATGGTTTTACAGGCGGAGACCTGGAAAAGGTGTATAAAAAGCTGCAGGCCGATTTTGCGGAAAGTGAAAAACGGGCGGAGGTCGTCCATAAACGGATCGCCGCCGTTGAAACGATAGCTGGAGACCTCTTTCATGAATGGGAGGATGAAATAAAACAGATAACGAACCCCGCTCTTCGATCAAAAAGCAGGCAACGGCTCGAAGAATCCAGGGTTCAGTACGGGCAGCTCCGGGCGGCCATGAAAAAGGCGGAATCAAAGATGAGCCCCGTTCTCGACCGATTCCGGGATTACGTCCTCTACCTGAAGCACAACCTGAACGCCCAGGCCGTCGGCACTCTCAGGGAAGAGGCCGGGAACATTGAGATCGAAGTGGGATCGCTCATCGCCGATATGAATCGGTCAATCACCGAAGCCGAGGTGTTCCTGAAGAACTTTCAATAACCGCGGCCACTTTGAAGCAGCCTCATGGGGTTCATCATCATTACCATGAATGGCCTCTCATTGTCATATGGCACAATTATAAAGGGAGGACGGGAGGGTTTTTCGTATGTAACAATCCCCCCAACCCCCCTTTATCAAAGGGGGGCTTTCGGGGCGGCAAAAAGGTATCTCAGACAACAGGCCGTTAATATTCGATACCCCGACGCTCTTTTATACCCTTCGCATAGTGGTGTTTTACTTCCTGTATCTCGCTCACCGTATCGGCCATCTCGATGACTTCCGGGGAGGCGTATCGGCCCGTCAGGACCAGATCGAGGGAATCCGGTTTGCGTTCCAGGAGCTCCAGGACATCCTTCAGGGGGATCAGTTTGAAGTCGACGGCTACGTTGATCTCATCCAGTATGACCATGTCGTAATCACCTGACGCGACCACTTCACGGGCCCGTTCAAGTCCTTTCTGTGCCAGTTCCACGTCGACCGGTGCCGGGTTCTCCCGCATCACAAAACTGTCGAGGCCAAAAAGTTCCACCGTAAAATCAGGCAGATACCGTTCGGCCGCGATGGTCTCCCCGTATTTCCGACCCTTCATGAACTGAATCATGTGCACTTTCAACCCATGGCCCACGGCCCGCAACGCCTGCCCCAGAGCGGAGGTGGTCTTTCCCTTGCCGTTTCCGGTCAGGACGATGATCAGGCCTTTTGTATGCTTTTCCCGTATCTCTTCCACGGTTCCCTCCATTGATACTTCCTCCATAACCCGTTGTTTCCGATAGAGAGTTCCTTATGAAGCGGCCACAGAAACGGTCTTACGAGATTCAAGGGTTTTTCCCCTCCCTCTGCAAGGGGTGGTCGGAAGGGATTTCGAGGGAACTGAAGGAACTCTTGCTATCGCAGGTTACATGATTTTTACTTTGTCGCTTCGCCCCTCTGTCGCTTTGTCGCTGTTGTTAGAAAGCTACCGCAGGTACTTCTTCGCAATCTCTTCGGCGCAGGTATAGGGATCCGTTTCCTTTTTGATCAGTTTTTCAATGAGACTTTCCATCTCGCCGCTGTCGATGATCTTGCGGAGTATCGGTGTAAGGATACTTGACTGGAGCGCCTCGTTCAACTCGGCCATCACCTTTCGACGGAGACGGCTGCCGAGGAGGTTCTTGCTGACAAGGTTCTCATAATGCTCGTCGATCTTTGTGGACAGCTCTTCCACACCTTCGTGGAACAGCTCCGGCTTGAACATGGTGTCCACGGAAATGATCGGCGGCCGCCATCCTCCGGCGAAGGTCCCCGCCATGTCGAGCATGTGCATGAGTTCCTGGTAGAGTCGGCCGGCGCCTTCACGGTCCGCCTTGTTGATGACGAAAATATCGGCTACTTCGAGGATCCCGGCCTTTATCGCCTGAATATCGTCGCCCATGCCGGGGATCATGACAACGACGACCGTATGGACGTGATTCATTACCTCCACTTCCTGCTGCCCCGTACCGACGGTTTCGACGAAAACAAGGTCCTTTCCCATGGCATCCATGACATGGATCGCATCGCCGGCTGCTTTTGACAGGCCTCCCAGAGCGCCCCTGGTCGCCAGGCTTCTGACAAACACCTGGGGATCCTCGGCGTGGCGCTGGAGCCGGATCCGGTCCCCCAGAATGGCGCCGCCCGTGAAAGGGCTGGTGGGGTCCACGAGAAGGGCGCCTATGGTCTTGTTCATTTTCCGGTAACGGGAGATCAGAGAATCGATCAGCGTGCTTTTCCCCGCTCCCGGCGCACCCGTCAATCCGACGACATGAGCCCTTCCGGTAAAGGGAAAGAGATGTTTTATGGCGGTCTTCGCCTCGGGAATGCTGTCCTCGATGTTGCGGATCAGGCGGGTCGCCGTCCGAACGTCTCCCTTTCTGATCTTATCCGCTTCCTTCATGTGAGTCCTTCCACTATGCCATCATGCCTACCATGCTATTGATATAACTGTCATTTCACGGAGACATTCTCCCTGACCCATTGTACGATCGAATCAAGGGACGCCCCGGGAGTAAAAACAGCCTTGATCCCGGCATCATGGAGCATCTGCAGGTCCTGATCGGGAATGATACCGCCGCCGATCACCGTAATATCATCTCCCCCCCGTTCCCGCAGCAGTTCTACCACCCGTGGAAAGAGGTACCGGTGCGCACCGGAAAGGCAGCTCAGACCGACCAGGTCCACGTCCTCCTGGATGGCCGCAGATGCTATCTGTTCGGGAGTTTGATGACAGCCTGTATAGATCACCTCGAATCCCGCGTCGCGAAAACACCGGGAAAGAATTCTGGCACCGCGGTCATGTCCGTCAAGGCCCGGTTTCGCCACCATGATACGAATTCTGCGTTCAGTCATGTGGTCCTGTTTCCTCCCTCGCACATCTTTCAATATATGGCGGGGTCCGTATACTCCCCGTACACTTCACGATAGACATCGCAGATCTCCTGCAGGGTCGCCAGGCTCTTGACGGCCTCGATGCAGTGCGGCATGACATTGTCGCCCTTTTTACAGGCCCGGCGAAGCTCATTGAGATGTCGCTTGACGGCCTTGTCGTCCCGTTTCCTTTTGATACCGTTCAGGCGCTCGACCTGCTCCTTTTCAATATTATCATCTATATCGAGGGTGGGTATCTCGTCCCCCTCGTCGGTCACATATCTGTTGACCCCGACCATGACCTTTTCTCCCGACTCCAACTGCTGCTGAAACCGGTACGCGGCGTCGGCGATCTCCATTTGAGGGAACCCCTTTTCGATCGCGGCGATCATGCCACCCATGGCATCGATCTTTTCAATGTATTCCCAGGCCTGTGCCTCCATTTCGTTGGTCAGCGACTCAACGAAATATGAACCGCCCAGCGGGTCGATGGTTGAAGCCACACCGGTCTCTTCAGCGATCACCTGCTGCGTCCTGAGGGCTATTTCCACCGCGTGTTCCGTCGGAAGGCACCAGACCTCGTCGAGAGAATTGGTGTGCAGAGACTGGGTGCCGCCCAGAACGGCGGCGAGCGCCTCGATGGCCGTCCGTACGACATTATTATAGGGCTGCTGGGCCGTCAGCGAACATCCCGCCGTCTGTGTGTGAAACCGCATCCACCAGGAACGCGGGTCCTTCGCTTTGAAGCGTTCACGCATGATCTTCGCCCACATCCGGCGTGCCGCACGCATCTTGCAGATCTCTTCAAAGAAATCGATATGTGAATTAAAAAAGAATGAAAGCCGCGGCGCAAAGGCATCCACATCGAGCCCCTTCCTGCGCACCACGTCTTCCACGTACTCGATCCCGTCGCGCAGGGTAAAGGCCAGTTCCTGAACCGCCGTCGAGCCCGCCTCACGGATATGATACCCGCTGATACTGATGGTATTCCATTTCGGGACATACTGCGTGCCGAACTCGATGGTATCACTGATCAGCTTCACCGACGGCTCGGGGGGACACATGAAGGTTTTCTGGGCGATAAACTCCTTGAGCATGTCATTCTGTATGGTACCGCCGATCTTTTTCAGAGGGACCCCATTCAGGTCCGCCGCCGCACAGTACATGGCCCAGAGCACCGTTGCCGGCGGATTGATGGTCATGGACGTGGTTATCCGGTCAAGGGGTATCCCGTCTACCAGCTGCATGAAATCCTCAAGGGTGTCGATGGCCACGCCGCACTTGCCGCATTCACCGAGGGCCCGGGGATTTCCCGTGTCATAGCCCATAAGGGTTGGAAAATCAAAGGCCGTGCTCAGGCCCGTCTGTCCCTGTTTCAGGAGCAATTTCCACCGGCGGTTCGTATCCCGGGCGGTCCCCATGCCGGCGAACATTCTGAAGGTCCAGTATCTGCCCCGGTACCCCGTTATCTGGTTTCCCCGCAGAAAGGGATATTCGCCGGGACACCCGATGTCCCGGGCGAAATCCATGTTCTGTAACTCTTCCGGACCGTAGATCCTCTGTATCTCCAGGTCCGAAACGGTGGACCACCGTTCTTTCTGATCCTGCCACTGGGAAAGGGCGTTACTGACCTCTTCCTCCCATTTCTTTCTGCTTTCGGCTGATTGTTTGAGGGTTTCCCTGGAAAAATACACGACGGCCTCTCCTTTCTGTACCCCTGCCCCACAAGCGTATCCCCGTCGCAACGGCGAGAACGGGTCATTATACAACCGGCGCGTCACAGGGACGCGCGGCACGGATCAACACGCCAAGCGTGGTTTAGTTATCAGCTTTTCATGCAAGTGGCAAGGTCCATTTTTCCACCGGGCAGTATACGGCAGTTCCCATAACCTGCAGTACTTCGTGGGGAATCAACCTTTTCCATTGACACAGAAGCGGCTCTTTTATACAGTGCCTCGGTTGATTTCTACTTATCCGATCGAGGAGGGAACCTCATGAAACAGCAAAACGACGCGGTAATCATCAGCGTATGCAGAACACCCCTGGGCACCTTCATGGGAGGACTGAGCTCGATCCCCGCAACTCAGCTGGGCGCTGTCGTCATAGGGGAGGCCGTGAAGCGCTCGGGCCTGGAAGCGTCGGATATCGACGAAGTAATAATGGGCATGGTGCTGCCCTGCGGATACGGGCAGAATCCCGCCAGGCAGGCATCGATAAAGGCCGGCATCCCGATCGAAAAAGGAGCGCTGACGGTGAACAAGGTGTGCGGCTCCGGTCTGATCGCGGTGGTCATCGCCAGCCAGTACGTGAAAACAGGGTTCGCCGATTACGTGGTGGCGGGGGGAATGGAGAACATGAGCGCCGCGCCCCACTTTCTGCCGAATTCCCGATGGGGCGTACGGATGGGCCCGGGCACCCTGCGTGACCACATGGTATACGACGGCCTCTGGGATGTCGTAAATGACTTTCACATGGGCGCCACGAACGACATCATCTCCAACACATGGAACGTTAACCGGGAAGACCAGGACGCCTTCGCCTGTGAATCCTACCGGCGGGCCGTGGAAGCGATCGAGACGGGCCGCTTTCGAGAAGAGATCGTGCCCGTGGAAAAGAAGGACAGGAAAAAGGGACCCATCGTGATCGATACCGATGAGGGGCCGCGGCCGACCGACATGGACGTTCTCTCAATGATGAAACCGGCCTTCGGGAAGGACGGTTTCGCCACGGCGGGCAATTCATCCATTATCAGCGACGGCGCATCGGCGGTCGTCGTCACGTCGCGGAGGCGGGCCGAGGAACGGGGTCTGCCGATCCTTGCCCGGATCATTGAATCCGCTTCCGCCGGGATAGAACTGGAACACGTTCTCCTGGCACCCATACGATCCGTTCCAAAAGCATTGGCAAAGGCGGGGATGAACATATCGGATATCGGCCTGCACGAGGTGAACGAGGCCTTTGCCGGCTCAACGGTTGCCGTCATGCGCGATTTAGGTATAGATCACAACAGGTTGAACGTGAACGGCGGCTCTATCGCCCTGGGCCACCCCATCGGGGCATCAGGCGCCCGGGTCCTGACCACATTGCTCTATGAAATGAAGCGCCGCGGTGAAACACTGGGCCAGGCATCACTGTGCCTCGGCGGCGGCGAGGCGGTAACCATGATCGTAGAAATGGAGGCCTGAGGTGACAAAAAAGACAGCAAAACCGGCATCTTTCGGCAAAAAGATCCGTTCTCTCCGGGAGGAACGGGGACTTACCGTGGAGGACCTCTCACACGAGACGGGCTATCCGGCCGACATGCTGGATAAAGTGGAAACGGACAAGGTCGTACCGCCCGTATCACTCGTCATCCAGCTGAGCCGTATCTTCAAGATCGACATGGATCAGCTTGAATCGGAAGAGGAGAAGAAGGCTTCTCAGCGCCGTATCCGCAGTCACAAGAAGCGCGTTGATTCTTATGCATACACTCCCCTGTCACGGCCCGGCGGCGACAAGCACCTCAGGGCGTACCTGGTCACGATCGATCCGGAGACCAAGCACAAGGGGGTTGAATTTCATCATGAAGGAGAAGAATTCATTTATGTCCTTCAGGGTGGGATCACGATTCAGGTGGGAGAAAACGTCTCGAAGCTCGGACCGGGTAAAAGCATCCACTTTAATTCCGCGCTGCACCACAAACTCAGCAATCACACGAAGGAAACGGCGGAATTACTTGTCATCGTATACGTGCCGTAAGGAGGGGCAGGGTGGTGTTCCATCTGTCAAGCGAACAGGAAATGGTGCGTCTGATGGCCAGGGATTTTGCGAAACGCGAACTGGCACCCCTGGCGTCGGAGCGGGACCGGAAGGAATTGTTCCCCGCTGAGGTCATCACCAAGATGGGAGAGCTGGGGCTCATGGGGATGATGGTCCCTCCGGAACAGGGCGGGTCGGGCGCCGGCGCCGTGAGCTACTCCCTTGCGCTTCAGGAGATCGCCTATGCCTGCGCATCGACGGCGGTCACCATGTCCGTGGCGAATCTCTCGGCGGAACCGCTGCTTCACTTCGGCACCAGGGAACAGAAAGAGAAATACCTTCGTCCCCTGGCGGGCGGCGATATGCTGGGGGCTTTTGCCGTGACGGAACCCGACGCCGGATCGGACCCGGGCAGCATGAAAACACGGGCCGTGGACCGGGGTGACCATTACCTGGTAAACGGAAGAAAGGTCTTCATCACCAACGGTTCATACGCGGGGCTGATCAACCTCATCGCGCGGACGGGAGACCAGAAGGGTAACCGCGGCCTGTCCGCTTTCGTCATTGAAAAAGACTTTCAGGGGTTCCTGGTAGGGAAAAAAGAGGAAAAACTGGGACTTCGCGCCTCGGACACGGTGGAACTCATTTTCGACGACTGCGTGGTACCGAAGGAAAACCTCCTCGGACGCGAGGGACAGGGGTTCAAGGTCGCCATGATCGCCCTTGACAGCGGGCGTATCGGTATCGCGTCACAATCACTGGGCATCGCCCGCGCCTGTCTCGACGAAGCGGTGTCATACGCCGGTGAACGACGGCAATTCGGGAAACCGATCGGCTCTCTGCAGGCCATACAGTGGATGATCGCCGACATGGCAACGGGGATAGAGGCGGCGCAGTGGCTGGCTCTGTCGGCGGCGGAGCGGAAAGACAGAGGACTTCCCTTCACCAAGGAAGCGTCCATGGCGAAGCTGTTCGCGTCGGAACTGGCGAACAGGGCCGCCTATGACGCCCTTCAGATCCATGGAGGCTATGGATACATGAAGGAATACACGGTGGAGCGGCTGTACCGGGACGCCCGGGTCACGTCGATATACGAGGGCACATCGGAAATACAGCGGGTCGTCATCGCCCGGGAATTTCTGGGGAGATAGCCCCAGCCCCGGATGATCGAGCCACCCGGGGCGGTACATTCCGGCACCGTCATCATCAAAGCGGGACGGGCCGCGCGGACTCCCCATGGACACCGTTCCGGCTCGGCATCTCCCCTCCCGCAGCGAGCGCGACACCGGTGGCACTCGCAAGCTGCTGTATCTGCATCGACATTCTTTCTATCAGATGATGGTCGCTGACGCCGACAACGCCGCCGCATCGTGAACACTGGACAAGAAATACGCGATAATTTGCCCCGTAGATATCCGATTCGACCACCTCAAAATAGTGGTTCCCACATTTCGTACAGGACGGAATGGCCATGATCTTTTACCCCCTTCCTTTTTATCGCCCATGGGATGGAAATGTATCGGAAATTCGTCAAGAATTACAATGGTGAAAGTCACAGCCGGCCTGTGAAATCCGTCACAGGCATACAAATCCTCCTGCAGAGACCGCTGTTCCCCTTGTTCCAGGCGGGATACAGGTAAGGAAAGGCGGGGTGCCCACCCCCGCCTTTCGTAACCCTATGAATCCCATGCTTTTTTGCTTTCGCTTCAGGAGGTGCACGGGGTTCACCCGGCCATGTGAAACCTATGGCCAGTTTGAGCACGCGGGTATCGGCATTCCCATATCTTCCGGCGCGGAAAAAAAGATTATCCTGAATGCAGAGGAATGGTGGGTCGATCCGTGAACGAAAACTTCGGTAACCTGGCGATCCGCCGGTGGCGGACCCATGGTTTTGCGTCCCATCCTTACGAATGGTTTGCCTTTATCGGTTTTCAAGGAGCCGTTCACAAAACGGAAGTTATTTGGAAACAGCCTCTCTGTACACCACTGTTATCGTTTCTACAATAACACCGGTCACAGGGAGGACGTGAAATCAGTCACAGAAGAACTGCTGAAGGGTTGCAGAGTGAAACGATTTTTATTACCATGGGGTCAAACGTGCAAGAAAGGGGAAGCCGCGTGAACTCATTGAACATCAATCCGCCGCTGTATCTGTTCGTTGCACTGTGTATCATGGCACTGGTCCACCTGTTCTCACCGGGCGCACGGGCCCTCGCATATCCCTGGAACCTTCTGGGGATCATTCCTCTCTTCCTGGGAATCCTCATCAATCTGCGAGCCGACCGCCTTTTCAAGGAAAACAGTATATCCGTGAAACCGCGGGACGAAACAGCGGAGCTCCTGACACATGGGGTATTCCGGTTCAGCAGGCATCCAATGTATCTGGGGTTCGTCCTGATACTCCTGGGAATAGCCATGTTGATGACGTCCATGACACCCTATATCGTGGTTATCTTTTTCGCCCTTTTCATGGACCGGGTCTTCATCCGGTTCGAGGAAGACAAACTGGAAAGCACCTTCGGCGATACCTGGCGGGAATACAAGGCGCGGGTCAGACGCTGGCTGTGATGGCCGCGGGCGAAAACGGGACCGATGACCGACCGGTGAAACGGGGACCGCCGGCCTTCGCAACATGAGAGGGCCGGCGGCCTTTTTTCAATATGTCCGACTTTACTGAGCATTGCCCGGAGGCCGGGGAAACCCCTTCATGTCGCCGGGGGACATGCCCTTCCCCATGCCGGCACCGGGCGTGACGGGCAGGGCCATTTTCCGGTAACCCGCCGGAACTTCGAAAAGATCCTCCGGCTGAGATCCCATTTTGATATTCCGGAACTCCATGCTCCAGCTTCCATCGCCGGAGGCCGTCTTTACGGGAAAGTTCAGGTCCGTCGCCATCCACTGGAACATGCGGTGCTCTTCTCCGTCATCCCGGTAGGTGACCTCGTACTTTTCCGTGGGGTGGCCGTCGATGACCTCAGTGCCGATCAACTTCCTGCTCACCTCACCTTCCATGCGCTCGCCGGGGATCCTCTGGGATGGGTCCGGTTTCATTTCCATGTACATCCGCTGGCCGGGCATGACCAGCCATGACGTCCCCTGATCGGTCCTGACAATGGTATAGGTATCCTGCTCAGGAGTTTCCCACCGCACGTTGTTTCCCTTCATGTACATCTTTGAGATCATTGTATTACCACCTGACATGCCGACAATGTCGGCGGACAGTTCATAGGCGGTCGCCGCCGACACGCATACGCCGCCCACCCACAACAGGAGCAGAACCAATAGCATTTTTCTCATCACAATCTCTCCCCTTTCCATCCCTTAGCGTGACCGCGTGGGAACATTTTTCCATATATACATGAAAGTGTCATTCGGCGACTTCGCCAACCAAGAGATGCATCCCGTCAGTTTCCCCTTGTCCGGCCACCGGTTGCATGGTAAGAGGAGGCCGATTCACAGGATGATCCACCGGTGAACACCATGCGGTTCACAGCGGAGGCAGAACTCGCGCGATGACGGGAACGATCGTAAACAGCGGCGCCATTATTGCCGGAAGTATCATCGGCATCGCCGTCGGACAGCACATGCCTGAACGGATGAGAACGATCATCATGAACGCCCTGGGGCTGTCGGTCATCGTCATCGGCCTCCAGATGGCGCTCTCCGGGGAAGATCTCATCGCGACCGTTGCCTGCGTTCTCCTCGGCGCCATCACCGGGGAACTGCTGAAGATAGAGCGGGGTATCGAAAAACTCGGTGAATCGCTCAAACGCCGGTTCCGGTCCCGGTCGTCAACCTTCGTCGAAGGATTCGTGTCCTCCTCCGTATTGTACGTGACCGGGGTCCTTGTCATTCTCGGGCCGCTTCAGGAGGGGACCACCGGTGACGCGAGCATCCTTTACATAAAATCACTTCTTGACGGATTCGCCTCCGTGGTCCTCGCTTCGACCCTCGGGATCGGCGTTCTCTTCTCGGCGCTTCCCGTCTTCATCATCCAGGGGGCCGTGACCCTGCTGGCGTCGTCGCTCCTTTTTCTCAAGGAACCGCTGGTGTTGAATGCCATAACATCCGCCGGCGGCGTACTGATATTCGGCATCGGCATCAATCTTCTCGAGATCAAAAAGATACGGATCGGCAATTTCATTCCCGCCATCATCTATGCCGCCGCCTGGGCGCTCATGCATTAGGCGGTCCCATCCCGCCCCACGGCACCCTGCTCGCTAAGCGCCGATAAAAACGGGGGCCCGCTTTTCCCGTCTGGCCGCTATGGCCTCCACGAAGTCCTTCGAGGCGAACAGCTCGTTCAAGGCCTCATTTTCCCGGTCCAGCGAACGGGTGACGGCCTCGACCAGCGGCTGATGCAGGATTTCCTTCGCTCTGCGTACGGCCTTCCAGGCCCCCCGGGGCGGAACGAGGCGCAGGACCGCCTCCCGGGTATGGGAAAGCAACTCGCCATGGGGAAGCACCCGGTTGACGATCCCCATCTCGAACATTTCCCGGGCCGTCATCTTTTCTCCGAAGAACATGATCTCTTTCGCCTTCTGCATTCCCACCATGCGTGGCAGAAGGTAGCTCGAGGCGAGTTCCGGAACGATCCCCAGGCTGACGAAGGGCAATCGCCCCCAGGCATGTTCCGAGGCAAAAATCAGGTCGGCGCAGGCCATAGGGACCGTCAATCCCCCGCCGATCGCCAGGCCGTTGATGGCGGCAACGACCGGTTTATAGAGCGACCACAGGTTCAAACAGAGCGCCTTCTGGGCGATGTCGGTCAGATCGATCTCGCGTAACATCTCTTCGTCCAGGGACGCGAGATCGGCCGGGTTGAAATAGCCGCCGCTGCAGAACGCCTCGTTCGCGGGATCGCCGCCGTCTCCGGGAGGCGCCCCGGTGATGATCAGGGCAGTCGCTTCGTCGTCGGTCCGCACCGCGTCGGCGGCCCATCGCAACTCCAACAGGACCCGCAGCGTGAGGGCATTCTTGATGTCGGGCCGGTTCAGTGTGACCGTTACGACCCCGGAATCCCGGTCTTTTTCGTACAGAATGGATTGAAATGTCCTTTCAGCCATCGTCCTTAACCTCCTTTTTTCATTCCCATGTTCATCGGCATATGTATGGGTCGTCTGGATCGATCGCCCGCGGCAGACAGGTATCCCCGTGTCTGCCGTCACCGGTCTGTATGCTCGTGAAGAGAGTTCCCTCGGGGTGCATCTGTACCCCATATTGCCCTGGAATACAATGAAAAACGGTTCGGCGGCCACGGGCCGTCACGTACCGCCTGCAGCGTGTGGATCCCCGAGGCCGAGTATCGGAAGGCCCCTCGCAACGGCGACGCGGTAATCCCGATCAATAATGTAAGGGAGTTTTGTACTATTGGACAGCCTCACCCTCCCACGGAGAGGCCTTCTGCCATATATGGCAACCGGGAAGATCTTTCGCGGCAGCTACTGTTCGACAAGCTCGGCACCGACCATGCCGACCTTCACCTCTTTGACAAGCCATTCCATGGTCCAGGTCCCGGCCCCTCCGGCGGCGACAAGGTCCTTCACCGAATAGCAGTTCCGGTACACCATGATATCATCGAGCTGGAGACTGGTTCCCCGGTCATTGACGGACCCGTCGGGCCCATGCAGCTCCCAGGACAGGATCGTCCCGAAAGGTTCATGGATCTCACCCATGAAACAGACGGTCTGGTAGGTGCTGTAAAAGGGCCTGTTCAGACCTTCTACTTCCGATTTTGCGACCCGATTGTCATGATCAGCGTCGATCCACCGGTAGCAGGTAAAAAAGGGCGGCAACGGCTCTGTTTCGAATTTCACTGAGTAGCAACCGGCGGTGATGAGGCAGATGGCGGAAATGCACCAGAGAAACCAGCGATTCATCAGAACCTCCTTTCCCGATGCGGATGCCGGCCATTTCCAGGATCCCCGGAATATGACCCCTGACGTGCCTCACATCTTCTTCATTATCGGGAACCATGTCAAGGAGTTTGTTACAGCCATTGACATTCTTTCAAAATATCGCAGGATTGATGCCGCGTGATCCCAACAGATACGAAAACGCAAGGGCTCCGATGGCGGAAATAAAAAGCACCCTCGATCTCATCTACTCCTCCATCTGTTTCTTCAGCAATGCGATGTGATCTCCGGCCTTGAGAGAACCTTCCTCCATCTGTTGCAGGATCTGAAGGGCCTCCTGTTTTCGAGACTGTTCGGCATCGACCAGCCCGGCCATATCCGATACATCAGAGGTAAATACCTTGAACCGGTCCAGCATCAATTCGTACAGGTTCCCCGAAACGATATCGATGAGACGGTAGAGATACTGAAATTTCAGGTTTTCCTTATAATCGCGCAGATGAAAGATAATGGAGCGCTCCGTTTCCTGCTTGATCCGCTTCACCCCGTCCTTCAGGGCGAATATTTCTCCCTCCTGTTCGTTCTGGATCTGTTTTTTCAATAATTTTTTCATCATTTTCAGAACGTTATAGAACCCCAGACGCATAATGGCCTCGGTCCTGACCTTCGCCGTGTATCGAAGGGTCGAGACAAGCGTCGGTGCCGTCAGTTCCGTCCTGTATTTCAGGCTTTCCAGGTCCACGGACAGAAGATCCGCCCCTCTGTAACCTTCCGATGAAATCCCCACCTTGCGCAGTTTTTCCTCGTGTTTCTGAAGTGCGTCCTGCACCAGGGCATCGTATGAAATGGCCGTCCTGTTCAGAATTTCACCTATTTTCCGTTCTTCCTGCCTGATGAACTCGATCAGCCGGGGGTTTATCGTCTCCGCCATGAAACGGTCCAGTGCCCGTTTGAACTCCTGAAATATCATATAGAGGGTCGTCGAGAACCCCCGCTCTTCGATATCGAGCTCATTTTTTTCGTAATCGACGGTGTAACGACTGACGAAATTGTGGATGTCCTTGGCCGCCTCTCCGAAACGGGCATCCAGGAACCTGTCGACATCCTTGCCGATCTCCCGTTTTGCCTTGTGAGAGGTGCCGTCAAGCATGTCCTTGATCGCCGTTTTCTGCTGGTTGAGCTGTTCGCCGGCGCGGTCGATCTTTTTCAATACATCGCGGGCCCCTTCCGTATCCTTGATGAGAATATCATGATGTATTCTCGTCCAGTCGTTCAGGCCTCCGGCCATGATGGCCACCCGCTCCACATGGTTCTTCAGAAGCAGCGCATACCGGTCACGGGTCAGTTTTTCCCCGAAGGTTTCGAAAAACCGGTTCCGTTCCCGGTCGGAGAATCCGGCGAGACCTTCCTCCTTCCGCCACTGTTCCCGGCGCCCGACATCCTTTTCCGATAGATGGTCGACCTGTCGGAACAGGTTATACAGGGTGGAGTAGGCAAAGAGGTGTGCCTTCGGTTTGATGACCGATATTTCATCACCTACCCGTTCGACGACTTTCTTCAGGTCACGCAGGTCCTCGTGTTCGCTGAAGTCACAGTTCACGACGAAAAAAATATTTTCAAGCAATCCCATCTTCTTGATGATACTGAGAAATTTTATGTCCGCCTGGCGTATGCCCGTGCGGCTGCTGAGAAGATAGATGATGAGATGGGTCCGCAGGAGATAATCCTGGATCATGGCAAGATGGAAGGGATTCAGTGAATCGATGCCCTGGCAATCGGCGATCTCGATATGGTCGTCAAGGTTCTTTCCGCCGGGCACATGCAGCTCCAGGTCTTTCAGATAGACCGCCAGGGAATCGTTCCCGACGAAATCCTTGTGGTTGGCAAAGTCACGGCCGACGAATTCAAGATGTTTCGTGCTGTGATAGAGGATATCCTTCACCCGCTCATATCCTCCCAGGTAGGAGGTCAGCAGGACACTGTTGGCATCGAGGGTCTCCTGGGTGATCAACTTCTCCGAACTCAGTGATTTCAGGGCTTTTTCCAGATGCTTCCGGTCCGCGTCCCTGCGCACGTCGAACTGACCGTTCGTAGGATTCCAGTCGAGCGAGGGAAAGAGCACCATGGCCTGCTGCATGTCGGCATTCACGTCATCCCAGGATTTGAAATCGAGGATCGCTTTCAATTGCGGCTTTTTTCGAATACGGGTGACGATGGATGTCACCACCCCGGCCCCCCTTTTCAGGTAATCGCCACCCAGAAGGTCGTTTATGAAGGTGCTCTTACCGGACTTGATGGCTCCGACAACGGCGATCCTGAGTATATCCTCGTTGATCTGCTCCTCAACTGAATGACCCACCTTTTCCCATTCTTCAAAGGGAAACCTGGAAATGCCGGGAATGGAACGCGCCTTGTCGAAAAGAGCGAGAATTTCTTTATTTACCTGTAAAAGTCCGGCTTTTGTCGTATCAAATGAGTTCATGGAGACATTCCCCCATCGGATGTTCGGGACGGTCCCTGTTCACCGGCTGCAAACCGGAGCTTAAAACGAATTTTACTGCAGTGGTCCGCGAAACATTCCCTTCACCGGTCCGGCCATGGGAACAAACGATGACATCAATCGATAATGATATCATCAAGCAGGCGCTTCGGCACGTGATGAACCCCCGCGGGATCACGCCAGTACTTGATACCGCCCGACCGATCCACGTCCTCGATCAACACCTCTTCCACAGGCTTTCCGAGTGCCAGAGCAAGAATGATTTCATACCGTTCCGGTATACTCAGGGCGCCACGCAACTCTTCCCGCTTTACGGACGCGATCATGCATCCACCCAGACCCTGTTCGGCGGCGCCAAGCATGATGGTCTGAGCGGCGATCCCGCAGTCACATTTAAAAGAGAGGCTGATCTCCTTGTCGTCAAGGATAATGATATAGGCCGAGGGACGCTCACCGGCGGAGGGCCCCGGCCAGTCAGGAAGATACCCGGCCCAGGCGAGCGTGTCGAAGATGAGGGCGTTTCGCTCGGGATCACAGGACAGAATATACCGCAATGATTGCATATTGCCCGCACAGGCACTGAGTCGCGCGAGATCGACAAGGTTCCGCAACGTTTCACGGTCAATAACGAAGTCTTCCTTAAACCGCCGATAACTTCTGTTCCTTGTAATCAGGTCCTTCATCATTGCACACCTCCCCGGGCCCCGGGGGCCCTGATCGGCTTCACGATAGTCGGTTTGCCGGAGCACAAAGCACCCTTCAACAGGTTCGCGCCGCTCCGGTCCCAAGGGTTGCGAATCTTATACAATATCAGCTCAACGGTCAAAAGAAAAAAGGGATGGGGAACGCCACCCGGTTCGACGGCCTTTCATAAATTATCGATTCAACAGGGTTTCTTTCGTCATGCATCCTCTCAACGCGCTGACCGGCGAACCATTTTGTGATCCGGGGTCCGTCGAATTCATGTTGAATTCATTGAAAATGACCATTGTATCTGGTAGATTCAATGTTCTTTCGCGATGTCGGTATCGACGCAGGTGCACGAGGTCATCTCACCGGAGAAGTCGGGACGGTTACGTACAAGCCTGAAATGAAGGCACGGTTATCTTCCCGCTTAATGGATTATCACGGGCGCAATAGGTGGAACCGGTGAACAGCGATCACTATTGAAGAAAGGATGACAGCGGTCTTGAAGAAAAGGATTTTCATATTCGGCATGGCCATGCTGATTATTGTCATGGCCCCGGCATTGGTTACGGCGGTCGACTCGGTATTTATCACCGCTCCCACCGCCCAGCAACAGAGCACCGAACCCATCGATAACGGGACGGCCATAAAGAACATGTTCGAAGCCGGCAACCAGTATCTTTCCGAAGGCCGGTATGAACGGGCGATCGAGGAATACAACCGCATCAAAGAAACCCTCGGCGGATCAACGGACCCGAACATGGTGAACGCCTTTTTCAACCGGGGATTGGCCTATCATATGATCGGCGAATATGACAACGCCATCGACGATTTCAGCATCGTCATCGGCATCAACCCGCAGGATGACCGGGCCTATTATCACCGGGGAAACGCGCTCGCCATGACGCGGGAATACGATCGGGCCATCGAGGACTACACGGCCGCCATCGGGATCAACCCCGCTGATTATCGCTTCTATTACAACCGCGGGCTCACCTTTCAGGAAAACAGCAGAAACTTCGACCGGGCCATCGAGGATTTCAAGCAGGCGATCCGACTCTCTCCTGAGGACCCGAAACTGTACTGTTTTCTGGGCATTACCTATTACAAAAAACACCAGTACACATCGGCGGCCAGCGCCTTCGACAATGCCGTGGCGAGAGACCCGAACTACGCTGAAGCGTATACGGGAAGGGGCCAATCATATTTGAGAAAGGGTAACCGGTCAAAAGCGATAGCGGACTTCAGAAAGGCCTGCTCACTGGGTGAACGGGCCGGCTGCGCGATGGAGGAACTACTTCTGAGGTCCGATGGAATCCCCGCGGAAACGGTGCATAGGGAAAAACAGGAAGGAGACCTGTATGAATAACAGAAAACTGCGGACTATCCTTATTGTCCTGTGCGGGTGCATTGTCCTCTATGCATTTCTCGGCTTCGTTGTTCTCGCGATGGTTCTCGAACCGGTCCTGAAGGAGCAGCTTTCCTCGTTGCTTCGGTGCGACGTCGCCATCGCCGATATCGACACTAACCCCTTTGCCCTGTCCCTGTCGGTGGAGGGACTGGACATGAGAGAGACGGGAGGAGGGGGGCCGCTCTTTTCATGTGACGAAATATACATTAATTTCCAGCTTATATCAGCTTTCAAGAGGGCGCTTGTGTTCAGGGATGTGCGGATCGTGGATCCCTTGGTGACGGTCAGGCGGGACGAGACGGGACGGATCAATTGTATGGCTCTCGCCGGCGGTGAAGCGTCCGGGGAAGAGCATCCCGGACAGCCCCCGGAGGAAACGGGTGACAGCGGCGGGGCGCCACCGACGGTTTCCGTTGCACTCTTTGAGATCGTGAACGGGACCGTGGATCTTGCCGACGCCGCCGTTGACACCGTCTTTGCGACCCGCCTCCGTCCTCTCGACGTCAGGGTCGTCAATTTATCCACGGCGCCAGGCACCGTTGCCGCCTGTTCCATCACGGTCACCAGTGAGATCGGTGAAACGATATCCCTCCGGGGCGAGATCACTCCGACGCCTCTCGCCGTCGCAGGAACGGTTGAACTGAAGAACTTCTCGCCGGGCAAATATGCTCCCTATTATGACGAGTATGTCCTTTTTTCCATTCCCGAAGGTCTTTTGGACATTTCCACCGATCTTCGTCACGGCACATCGGGGACTGTTCTTGACAATATCGATGCTTCGCTGCGCGGCCTGCGGCTTGTCCGTTCGGGGGAAGAGGCGGAGTTCCTCACCATTCCCGGATTTTCCCTGCGGAATGGAACCGTCAATGTGGAAGAAAAACGGATCCGCATCGGTTCGATATCGTCCCGGGATGGATCGATCGTTATCCGCCGGTGCGCCGACGGGGTCATCAACGTGGCGGCACTGGTGCCGCCGTCAGAGCAACCGGTCGCCACCGGGGAAACCCCGCGGGAACCGGAACAGGCATGGCTCTTCTCCACTGAAGAGATAGACCTGAAGGGATATGCGGTCACCTTTGAAGACAGGACCCTGGAAGAACCGTTCTCCCTCGTGCTCGAAAACATCTCCCTTGACATCGGAGGGCTTTCAACGGAAGCGGAAAGCCGGGCGACCGCCTCTCTGGACGTGGCCGTGCGCGGCGGTGGCAGGCTTTCGACACGGGGCACGCTTGCCATCAGCCCCCCCGCGGCGGATATCGGGATCAGCCTGGAGGAATTGCCCGTCCGCCTTGCGCAACCCTATCTCAGCGAGGCAACGAACATCATTGCATCCGAGGGGACTTTCGCAACAGAAGGCCGTTTCGTATTCGGCAGCTCTCCGTCATCCGCTGGCCAGCCGGCGGTAACGTACCGGGGAAACTTCGAGCTCTCGGACCTGGTCACCCTGGACGGTATCGGAAAGGATGAACTCTTCAAGGCACGGTCACTGGCGCTCCGGAACTTGGATCTCGGCCTGAACCCCAACTATCTTTCCATCGAAGACATATCGCTCTCCGATTTCTTCTCACGACTGATCATCAATGAAGACCAGTCGATGAACGTGACCAACATCGTGAAGAGGCAGTCCCCCGCCCCGGAAACGGCCGCCGTACCGGAAGAGAAGGAAGAAAAAACGGCCTTTTTTGAAAAGATCTTCATCGGAGGAATAACCCTGTCGCAGGGTAGCATCAATTTCACGGACCACTACATAACGCCTGATTATACCGCAACATTGTCCGGTATCGAGGGAAGCGTATCGGGCATATCGTCGATCGAGGAGCGCCCCGCCGACATCAGCCTTCGGGGAAGCCTCGATACAACAGTACCGCTGGAGATCGCCGGGACCATCAGCCCCCTGCAGGAAAACCTGTTCGCGGACCTGACCGTTCTTTTTGAAAATGTCAACCTCAGCAGCCTGACCCCTTATTCAGGGCGGTACCTCGGCAGGACGATCGAAAAGGGAAAGCTGTTCCTGAACCTCAAGTACCTCATCGATCAACGGACCATTGAATCGCAAAACAAGATCCTCGTTGATCAGTTCACCCTGGGTGAAAGAGTGGACAGCCCCGATGCCGTCAATCTTCCTGTCGATCTGGCCCTTTCACTGCTGCGGGACAGAAAAGGGGTCATAGACCTGGATGTTCCCGTATCAGGAAGCATCGATGACCCCGATTTCAGTGTCGGCTATTTCATCATCAAGATCATTACGAACATAATAGAAAAGGCCGTCACCTCTCCCTTTTCCCTGCTGGGAGGTCTCGTGGGAGGAGGGGAAGAACTGGGCTATGCGGAATTTCAACCGGGAAGTACCCTTCTCGCTGATGATATGAAGAAAAAGCTTGACCGGCTGAGCGAGGCACTCTTCGAACGCCCCGGCCTCTCCCTCGAAATAGAGGGGCATGTCGATATCGATGCCGACAGAAATACTTTAAAAAAACAAAATCTTGAGCAGGAAATACGGTCGCGCTGGGGGGAAGAATATCCGTCACGGGAACAACAGGCACCCGCAGCGGATGACGTCCCGATCCCCCCGGAGGAACGCGAACAGGTGCTGACATTACTGTATCAGGAAACGGTACCGTCCTCCGGCGGGTCCGCGACGCCTGACGCCGCGCAAATGGAGGCCGCTCTTCTCGAGGCAGTCGTCGTGCCCGATGATGAGCTGAGGAACCTGGCCCATGAGCGGGCGGCGGCGGTGCAGACCTTTCTGCTGGAGACGGGTCGCGTTGAAAAGGAACGGATCTTTCTCGTTGAGCCGAAATCTCTGGCCCCTGAAAAACGGGACGGTGTCAAGGACAGCCGCGTCGATTTCACTGTACGGTAAGGGAGAAGGAACACCGCCCGCATGAAGAGGACCCGTCAATGAAATTCATTCTTGACAGGATAAAGATGCTCTGGATCGGATTCTGGCTGGTCGCAGCCTCGCTGTTGCTCTTTATTCCCATAACGGCGGCGGCCTTTTTCAGCAGAACGGGGAACCTCGCCTTCACCATCTCGAAAGGGTGGGCCTGGCTCATTCTGCTCGTCACCGGTGTCCGCCCCGAGATCAGGGGAAAGGAACACATACGCAAGGGACAGTCATACATCATCATATCCAACCACCAGTCCCATTTCGACATTCTCGCTCTGGTCACTCAGCTCGGGATCCAGTTCCGCTGGATAATCAAGAAAGAACTGAGAAAGGTGCCTCTTTTCGGGTACGCCCTGTACGCGTCGAGGAACATCTATATCGACAGGTCGGACAGGGAAAAGGCGATCGAGAGCATACGACAGGGCGTGGAGCGGCTCCCGGCAGGCACCAGTGTCATGTTCTTCGCCGAGGGGACCCGCTCCCCCGACGGCAGGATCGGAACGTTCAAA
>JAFGTS010000009.1 GCA_016933965.1 Deltaproteobacteria bacterium
AAGGACCAATATACTACTTTAGTAGTAGGCCTGATTCTTGCGGCAATGTCAATAGATTATATGATTTTTTTCCAACAAGAATTCCCCCGTTTGCAATCAACCCTAATCCGATTAAAAGGACTTATTACTTAATTTATTTATGGTTAATATCGTGCACTTTGAGAGAATTATTAGTTAATCGACTTCAGGAAGGCATCGGTTACGTGTCCTATGGGGACACATTAATAAAAATAACGATGTCGGTGTCCGGCACCGGCGTCGTCGTGCAGTGCCAGAATCGCCTCTGTCCCTTTTTCCAAAGACCGGTTCCCACCCCAAAGGCAGTGCCCGCTGATCACGTGGGTGGTCACGGGAGGGCCGTCTTTTTTACATTGATTTGAAAAATGTGATATTATAAACACCTTCAGTGGAAAGTCCGGCCACAGGGACTTGTATCAACCGTCGAACTCAGGGGTTGATCCCGTTGATTGGTTACGGAGTGATGATTGCTTTTTCGTCAGAGGTGGGGTGGTATGGGGAGAAAAAAACTGAATCTGGCGTTGCAGGGAGGTGGGGCCCATGGGGCGTTCACATGGGGTGTCCTTGATCGCCTGCTCGAACAAAAAGACCTGGAGATCGTCGGTGTTTCCGGTACGAGTGCCGGTGCGGTGAATGGGGCGTGTCTTGTCTATGGACTGACCAGGGGCGGTAATGAAGCAGCGCGGGACATTCTGCATGAATTCTGGCGTAAGAACTCGGAATCTCAGTTTTTTTCTCTTCTGCAGCCCACCGTCTTCGACAAGGCCCTCAGCCGGGGGAACATGGATTTCAATCCATTTTACTGGACATTCTCCACGCTGACCACCTATCTTTCTCCCTACCAGTGGAATCCCTGCCAGATCAACCCGTTTCGCGAACTCCTCCTGGATGTGATCGATTTCGAAGCCATCCAGAAGCAGAAGCAATATAAACTGTTCCTGTCGGCAACCAACATCCGTACATCGAAGGTCAAGATCTTTGCCAATGATGAGATCACCGCCGACGTCGTATGCGCATCTTCCTGTCTGCCCCAGTTCTTCCAGGCCATCGAGATCGACGGCGAGTTATACTGGGACGGGGGCTTCATTGGGAATCCGGCCATATTCCCGCTGTTCCAGTATACCCAGTGTCGTGATCTGATGCTGATCCAGATAGACAGCATCAACTATAACAAGGTGCCGTGGCGGATCGATGAGATCACGGACCGCGCGACGGATATTAGTTTCAATTCCAGTCTCATGCGGGAAATGCGGGCCATCTGTTTTGTCACCAGGATCATTGACAGCGGCTTCGATGACAATGGCCGTCTCGTCAGGACCAACATCCATTACATAAGCACCGGCGATCTGCTGAACGATTACAACAGCAGCAGCAAGTATAATGTCGATTGGGAGTGGCTGACATATCTGCGGGATTGCGGGCGGGAAGAAGCCGAGCAGTGGATCCGAAAACATTACAACAAGGTTGGTAAAAAGAACAGTTGCGACGTGGAGAGCCTTTTCTTGTAACTGTTCACAGCAGAGCCCGGAGCCTTCTCTGGTGATCCCCGTTGACCCTTTTTCATCCCTGATGGGATTTTCCCATCGCGGGGTGCCCGGTATTGCTGCAAACCGGCCACCCCTTTCATGGAATGGTCACTTTGCCGTCACTGAAATGAAACACCCGCTTCTGCCGCTCGCGCCCGACGCATCATCGGTCCCGGCGGTTTTGAGGCTTCGTGCCGTTGGACCGATGGGGCCGTAGAAAGCGTTTTCCTGTGCCTGGTCATAATCGACGGCTTCGAGCTTGTAATACCAGGCGCTGGCTTCATCGACGTTGCAATCCCAGTATTCATAGGTTGCGCCCGTGGTTTCCGTCAATGCTTCGGTCGGAGTGAAGCTTTCGTCGATACGGGTATATCCCCCGTCCTTTTGATCGCTTCGCCACAGGTAGAAGCCCGCTGTTTCGATCTCCGTGGCGGTCTTCCAGGTAATGAAGACGCAGCCGTCGACCATCTCGGCCGTAAAGTATGCCAGGGCAATGGCAAGGGGAGCGCCCTGGCCGCCCAGGATATATTCCGTGCCGGCCTCGCCGGTCTTGGTCAGTGTATCGGCCCCAGTGATCAGGGTTGCCCCGCTGTCCGCCCAGCTCCGGTCGCAGTAGTCATCGCGCTTTGCCAGGCCAAGGACGGAATCGTCGACGGGCACGCTCGGATTGCCGTTATAGTAGTAGGTAACATCGTAGGTTTTGGGCGAGTTCAGCCAATCCGTGGTAAAGACGCCCCAGTACCGGAAATAATCGACGGAGGACCAGCCCGAGGGCGCGCTCAGTCCGTTCGGGGTCGTGTAACTGTAGGGGGGTGAAGGTGTCGTCCAGAGGTCCGGTGGATAGACCGCTGCCTCGTCAAGCTGATAGATTTGTATGCCGGAAAATGTTCCGGTCCAGGTCCCGGTGTTCTCCTCGGCTTTCAGGTAGTCCCCGTCGGAGTGTGTCAGTTGTGCTATGACCGGGCTCAGTGTTCCGCCGTCATAATACCCATAGGCGCTGTCATCACCGATGGGGGCGGATGAGCAGATACGGGCGGCCCGCACGTCGGAGAAACCGGTCATGGTGCCGTCATTGTTGTTCGTCGTCTGGTCAGGACAGGTAGTGCTGTCCGTTTCCTCATCGAACCGCCAGTAACCGACCAGGCCCGATTCCGAACCTGACAGTTTCTGACACATGGTGTCACGGATATTTGCCTCGGTTCGGGCGGTATTCCAGATGCGGACCTCGTCTATCGGACCGTTGAAATATGTGGGCGTGACGGCTTCCCTGCCGATATTGACGGCTTCATTATTGGTGGTGGCGGCATTATCGATCGTTGCGGAAGAAGTGGCTTCCTGCACGCCGTTGATATAGATGGTCATCTCATCTGTCGTATTATTCTTCCACACGCAGGCAACGTGATACCATCTGCCCGTTGAAAGAGCGTTGGTGCCGGTCAGGCGATAGACCCCGCCGCCGGTGTTTCCCACCACGAAGTCGATATTGGAGCTGGCGCCGCCGGTGAACACGTTCGAGCCGCCGCCCAGGCCGAACCCGTAGCATACGTTGTTGATCCCGCTGGTCCCCTTGATAACGATTCCGGCGCCCGCCGTCAATGCGTCAGGATATATCCAGGCTTCCAGGGTGCCTTGATCATCGAGATCAAGAGTGTTGTCGTCAGCGATTTCCACGTAATCGTCCGTGCCGTCGAAATCAATGGCGTTGCGCGGTTCCATGTCGGAACCCAGGATGAACTCGGTACCGGTGAGCCCCGACCGGGTGAGGGGATTGGCGCCAAGCGTCGCACCGAGGTCTTTCCAGGGCTCGCAGTTGGTGTCCCGATAGGCCAGCCTGAGGTTGGCCTCGTCACTGATACCCGGGAAACCGTCGCTTGAAACGTCGTAATTATATGAGATCTTATAGGTTGCGCTACCGCCGCCCGTCATGAAGACACCCCAGAATCCGGTGCCGGGGAACAACTTCCATCGGGGAGGGCCGCTCAGGTAATCCGGCGCCTCGCTCACCCGGTACACCTGTATGGCCGATTTCAGGGCCGCGCTCCAGGTGCCGCCGTCCTCCTCGACGGTCAGTTGCTCATCACCGACCGTATCGGTCACGCTGTAGTCATCGGTATAATCGTGGGTGCTGGTGTCGCCCACGGGAGCCGCCGAGCAGCCACGCGAGGCGGACACGATGGTGCCGTCGTTATCATTGGGCGAATCATCAACGCAGACCAAACCATAGGCCTCGTCAAGGCGCCAGTAGCCGACAAGCCCGGTTTCCGTGCCTGCAAGCTTTTTACACATGGTGTCGCGGATATTGGCTTCCGTCCTGGCCGTGTTCCAGATGCGGACCTCGTCGATGGCGCCGTGGAGAAATCCCTCGGAAGGATAGTTGACGCCTCCGATATTCTCTAGTCCGGTGACGTTGACGCCGACACCCACTCTACTGCCCGTGTCCTGGATGCCCACAGCACCAGGCGTTACTGTTCCGCTGGTGTACTCAAAGCCGTTGATGTATATCTTCACGGTACTGTTGTCAAAGGTTCCGGCCAGGTGATACCACTTTCCGGTTTCAAGGGGAAAATCGGAAGAGGCGGTATGGGTTGTCCCGGAATCATCGACAATGGAGAAAGCCGGCTCATTGCCGTCTGCGAGAAAGAGGTTATAGGAATCATGGTTCTGTAAAACGGCGATGTCGCCCGTGCCGGCGGCGTCGGTCTGGTCCGAGGCTTTCCTGACCCAGGCCTCCACGGTCACGGTGTCGTCTGCGCTCACGTCCAGCGCGCCGTCATGGTCGATGATCACATGATCGATAACACCGTCCAGCTCAAGACCCCAGCGGCTTCGCAGATCCACCGTGGGAGGAGGCGGCGGGTCTTCGGGATCATAGTCCTCCCAGAGCAGATAGGGATATCCGTCGTTCTTGGCAGGATCGATCCCCCAGATGTTGGTGAAATCAAAGGTGGCATAGGTGGACTGCGTCTTCATCTGAGCCGTTGTCCGGGGGAAGCCCCCCGCGCTGGTGGTCATGCCGGAGGTCTGGGTGTCCCAGTATGAATCGACTACCACCCCGTCGTTGCCCTGTCCTTGCAGCGAAACTCTACCAACCAAACCGCCGTAGTATGTCGTGTGTTGATTTACCGTAATCGTGCCGGTGGAGTAACAGCGGATGAGCTCGCCCCGGTAAATGATGCATCCGGCCAGGCCGCCGACTCTCTGTGCGGGTGCCGTCAATGTCGCGGCCGTTATGTCCACCGAACCCCTGGCATAGGAATCAATAATGGTCCCTTTCTGGCTGCACCCCGCCAGACCGCCGAATTTCTGTTTATCAGACCCATTGGCGGACATGATGACATTTATATCAGCGAAGCACTGGGAAACCACCGGATTGTCCGTTCCGCCCGCCGTTTCCTGCCAGCTGTTGTGCGAGCCGATCAGGCCGCCCGTGGCCGCGTCGCCGGTTACCGTGCCGTCTCCAGCGGAGCATCGTTCGATCAGGGTGGTGGCGTCACCGGTAACTCGGCCGATGAGGCTGCCCGTCCCCCGGGCGCCCACAACAGCTACGTCTTCAAGACATACGTTCCGGATAACACCGCCCCGGCCCACATGGCCAAAGAGCCCTACATTTATCGTTATCGGCCGATCGATGGTCAGGTTTGAAATGGTGTAATGCTGGCCGTCATAGGAGCCGGTGAACAGGTCGCCGGTGCCGCCGCCGGCGATGGGGATCCAGCCGTTGCCGTCTCCCGGATCGTAACCGAATAAATCAATACTCGCGGTTTGCTTATAGTGAAGTGCAAGATTGGCGGTAAGACTCCTGATCTCGACAAGATCAGAAACATTTGCAACCAGGTAAGGATCAGCAACCGTCCCCGATCCTCCGGAAAATCCATAAACCGGTGCACACCAGAGTAATAACAACATAATGATACATGGAAAAAGCTTCTTCATGGGAATCCCCTTTGTTGACTTCCTGTCCTGTTATTGTCTCCCCCAAACAGATATTGCCTGCTCAGACAGAAAAGATGACACATCCCGGGCGGCTGCGGTCGCGAATCGAATGTTTTGATATTTTCCTCGAGGAACAGGATGACGACAGTAGCCGGCCCATTTTTTTGATCGTGAATACAAGTGTCAATATACAATTAAATGTTTCATTTCTCAAGGCAATTGAATGGGTGATATCTGATGCCGCGGCGGGTCATTTTCCTTACTTAACTTCTTGACAAACTGCTGATTCCGTGATTTGAAAAAAAACCTCCGGGGGGAGAGGGTATCAATTTCAATCGCCGAACCATTTCACAATCGTGATCTTCCTGCTGAACGCTGCGCTTCGAGGCGATACGTCATGTTATGGAGGGTACCATGAGTATCGAGTACGATTTTCGGGAAGTGGTGGATAACCTGTACGATGGCCTGTATATCGTAGACCGCGACCGTCGCATCACCTTCTGGAACCAGGCTGCCGAGAACATTACAGGGTACAGTGCCGAAGAGGTTATGGGGAGAAGTTGCGCGGACAACCTTTTGAATCCCGTCGATGGGTTAGGTAATGAAATGTGCCGGAACGCCTGTCCCCTGGCGGCGACGATGGCCGACGGGCAATCGCGGGAGACGGAACTCTATCTCCATCACAAGGAGGGCCACCGGCTGCCCGTGTCGGTCCGCACGGCCCCCCTGAGGAACCGGAAAGGCACGGTCACGGGCTGTATCGAGATGTTCACGAACATCAGTTTCCGTGAAGCCCTCAGGCTGCAGCTCGAGGAATGGAAAAAGGTGGCGCTTATGGACCCCCTGACCGAACTGCCGAACCGGCGCCAGTTGGAATTACAGATCCGCGGGCGACTTCATGAGTTGAAACGGAACGCCGTTTCCTGCGGCATTCTTTTTGTCGATATCGATCATTTTAAGAACGTGAATGATACTTACGGTCACGATACAGGCGACCAGGTCCTGCGAACCGTTGCCAAGACCCTGACGTCTTCGATCAGACCCTTCGACACGGTAGGCCGCTGGGGAGGTGAGGAGTTCGTCGGGATCTTTCCCCATACCAACAGAAAGACACTTCTCAAGATAGCCAACCGGCTGCGGATGCTCGTGGAGCATTCGAGCATCGAGACGGGCCGGGGGCCGCTTTCGTTTACCGTTTCCGTTGGCGGTGTTCTCGGAGTCGCCGAGGATTCGGTGGATTCCATCATCAAGCGGGCCGACGCGCGCATGTATGAAAGCAAGGAAAAAGGTCGGAATTGCGTGACCATGGAAAAACGGCGTCCGCCGTCACAGGGCCGGCGTGATACCCTGACGGCAGTTTCGTAGCAAGCGCAAAGAAAGGCCTGAATCGCCGGGACCCGAAGTACGATCCCTTCACTGTTCAGGAGGCGGTGGAGGCGGAGGGGGCCGGCGCATGCGATGCTTCCTGAATCTCTCGTTGAATCGATCCAGTTGCCGTTTCTGCCGGTCGTTGAGTTTTTCCTTGATCCGGTCGTTGGCCGCGTCCATGATCTCTTCGATCCGGGGCCGGAATTCCGAATCGATCGCCTGGATCTTCCGTTGTGACTCTTCCAGTATCTGCCGGACCTCTTTTCGCTGTGTTTCCGTCAGTTCCAGCTTTGATGACAGGCGCTGCATCAGCATGTCGGTTCGTCCCCGGTGCCCCAGTTTCCCGAAACTTTCGATCCGGTGTTTCATATATACCTGGGTACCCAGGGAACCGGCGAGGGTGCCGAGGATGAAGATCAGGAGTATACCGACGATGATTTTCAGTTTATTCATGCTCTTTCACCTACACTCCCCATAATTGGTCCGCCCGGTATTCCACGGGATTGGTGAGGAATGTTTTCGTCACTTCATATTCCGGGTTGAAATCGAGGCCGATAAGAACCGCGGAGAGGATGAGGATCAGGATGACGGTTACCGGCGCGAAACGCCACAGGGCACGGTAAGCGAGCAGAAATGAATATGCCGGTACGGCGCGGGGTTCCATGCTCCGGATGCGGCCCATGACGGTGCGTTCCCATCGCTCATTCAGGCTCTTTTCCTCCCGTTTCCGGTACACCGCTGAAAGCGCCCGCTGTATGTCCCGTTCTTTTCCTTTCATTCCGTTCATGTCACGCCCCCCTCTCTCATCACTCCTGAAAGGAGCTGTGCAAGTTTTTTCCGGGCCCTGAGAGACCGGACCTTGACGTTCACCGAAGACCATCCGAGCTGTTCGGCGGCTTCCCTGACCGAAAGCCCCTCGAGATACACCAGTTCCAGGACCAGCCTGTTCTCCGGCGATAACTGCGCCAGGGCCCAGTCCAGAAGCTCCCGCGCCTCTTTTCGTGACGCCAGTTCATCAAAGGAACGACCCGACCTGTCCGCGACGGCCTGTTCGAGCCATTCCTGATGATGTTCCGTCAGGGAACTCAGGGGCACTTCCCGGGTCCGGTACTGCTTTCTCCAATAATCGTAACAGGTCCTCACGGCGATGGAAGTGAGCCATTTCCTGAAAGCGCCCGTTCCTTTATAGGTCGGCAGCGACTGGTAGACCCTGATAAAGACCTCCTGTGCCGTTTCTTCAACCTGGTTGTATGGAACGTGTCTGCTCACGATATTCGCCACATGTCCCTTGTATGCTCTTACTATGTGGGCGAAGGCGTCACCATCGCCGTCGATGATCCGGCGGATGATATCGCCCTCGCTTTCAATGGGATTCCTGCTGGCATTGTTCTGCATCGGCTCATGGTGATCTGTCGATTTCACTATCCCGTAATTATATGAAAGGAGCGGTCAAGTGCAACAGCTAAGTACGCAGTGCCTAATCCCACCTGAAGGAACGGTCGCCGTCGAAAGTTCTCCGGCCGTGGTCCTTGCGTACTCTTTCCCGGTCATGTCCTTCGAATCGTTTCCGCTCTTCCAGTTGTGCCCGTTGTTCGGGTGTGAGAACGGCCTTCAGTTCCGACATCATCTTACCCCGCGAGACGATCATCTCTTCCCGGGTCGTGGAATACTTCCGGAAGGCCTGTCGCACCGTCTCTTCGTTGAATTTGTCGGCGCGCTTCGCGTCAATGAACCCTCTTCGTGCCCTTTCAATGGTATCCCGTGCCGGGGTCCTCTGTTTGTCGTAACTGTCCACAATGGTCCTGACCTGTTCTCTCTGGGCGTCGGTGAGATTCAGGTCCAGGACGGCGCGCAGTTTCATCATTCCGGGAACGCCGTGGGGGTGACCGCAGTCGGGTCCGAATCCCCGCGCCAGGACCGCCGGGGACAGGGCCAGAACGAGTGACAGGACCAACGCTGCTATTATCATGGTTTTTGTTTTCATAATGATCCTCCATTGAGTTTTTTAGTGGTCGTCAAACATGCCTTTGCTCTTAATAGTCGCCGGAACGAACTGAAAGGTTACAACTTTTTTTGGCTCACCTTTTTGTAACCTTTTTCGTGGAAGGGACGACTTATACAAAGGAACTTCATGACGCGGAGAGGAAAGAGGGCGGATGGAGAACGCCGCTCACATCGAAGACGATACTAAGGAAGATCAGATGAAAAAAATGAAGACCGGAAAACTTCCCACAGGGAAACTCGTCCGGCTCGCCTGTGTCGGTGCTGTTCTCATGATCTGCGGATGCATTTCCGTCGGTCCCGATTATGTCCGCCCCGATGGTGCGACGCCTGCGACATGGCATGCCGGGCTCGAAGAGGGGATCACGGATCGGCAGAGCGATGAAGAAGAGACGGCGAAATGGTGGACCGCCCTGGGAGACCCGATGCTGTCGGACCTAGTCGGCCGTGCCGTGGAGGGGAATCTTGATATAAAGGAAGCGCAGGCACGGCTTCGGGAGTCGCGCGCGCGCCTCGGCATCAGCAGATCAGGGCTGTTCCCGTCACTTGATGCGACGGGTTTGGCGACGAAAAGCAGGGGCAGCGAAGAGACCGGGGGCGGGCAGGAACGGGAATTTTATTCGGTCGGGTTTGACGCCGCCTGGGAACTTGATCTCTTCGGCGGGGTGAGCCGTTCCGTCGAGGCGGCTCAGGCGGACCTCCAGGCCGAAGAGGAAGGTCTTCGTGACGTCCTCGTGTCCCTGACCGCGGAAGTGGCGCTGAACTACGCGGAATTGCGGACCGCACAGGCCCGGCTGGCTGCAGTGGAAAAGAACCTGCAGGTTCAGGAGGAATCTTACCGGCTTGTCCGGACCCGTGTTGCCGCGGGGCTCGATGATGAGCTCACGGAGCTTCAGGCTCGATATAACCTGGAGAATGCGCGCTCACAACTGCCGGGATTGCGCGCGTCGATCAACGAGGCAATGAACAGGCTTTCCATACTGCTCGGGGAAACACCGGGTTCACTGCAGGGCCTTCTACGTGAACAGATGCCTGTCCCGGCGGCACCCCTTGAGATCGTCGTCTGTGTGCCGGCCGATCTCCTGCGGCGGCGCCCCGATATCGGCAGGGCGGAACGCGAACTGGCGGCCCAGACCGCCCGGATCGGTGTCGCCACGGCGGAACTCTACCCGAAATTGACCCTGAACGGTTCGATCGGGCTTGAAGCGCTGTCACCGGATAAACTGCTGAGAACGACCAGTCACGCTTACACCATCGGTCCCCGCGTCACCTGGCCGATCTTCAGTGCCGGTTCCATCCGGCGGAACATCGACGTGCAGTCCGCGCTCCAGGAACAGGCCCTGATACAGTATGAATCGACCATACTGAACGCGCTTGAGGAAGTTGAAAATGCTCTTGTTTCCTATGCCGAAGAAGAGCGGCGCCGGGAATCGCTGCAGGAAGCGGCGCAGGCGGCCCGGGAAGCGATGGACCTTGCCCGGACAAACTATATCGCCGGTCTGAGCGATTACGATGATGTGCTCGACGCGCAACGCATGCTCCTGTCCCTTGAGGAGCAGCTTGCCCAGAGCAGCGGGACCGCCCTGACGTACCTCATTCAGTTATACAAGGCCCTGGGGGGCGGCTGGGAGAGACCGGGGACCAATGCAGTGACGATCAATGATCGATCTGAGGAGACCCTATGAAAGAAGAGAGGAATGCACACACCGACATTGAACGCACCCTGGGCCTGGACCGGTCCGCGGGCGGTGGAAAACACCTGAAACGCCTGTTTCTGTGGGGCATCCCGGTCCTCATCGCGGTGGTTCTCCTTATACTGTGGGCCGGCGGCAATGGCGCCGACACGGTCAGTTTCAAGACGCAGCCGGCGCAGAAGGGCGACCTTGTTGTTACGGTCAGTGCCACGGGCAACCTGGAACCGAAGAACCAGGTGGATGTGAGCAGTGAGCTTTCCGGAATTATCGATTCCGTCGACGTTGACTATAACGATCACGTTACCGCGGGTCAGGTCCTGGCCCGGCTTGACACCGACAAGCTTGAAGCCGGTATCCTCCAGTCACAGGCGGTGCTCACATCAGCCGAGGCACGGATTCTCCAGGCCCGGGCGACACTGAAGGAATCCCGGACGCAACTCGAACGGTTGCGAAAAGCCCACGAATTGAGCAGCGGCAAGGTACCCTCCCGGAAGGAACTTGATGCCGCCGAAGCGGCGGTTGACCGTGCCGCGGCCGATGAGGCGAGTGCGAGAGCTCAGGTTGCTGAGGCCCGGGCCGCGCTTGAGGTTCAGGAGACCGAACGGGGAAAGGCGTCCATCCGCTCTCCCATCAATGGAGTGGTGTTGAGCCGGGATGTGGAACCGGGACAGACCGTCGCCTCCTCTCTCCAGGCACCGGTACTGTTCACCCTGGCCGAGGACCTGACCAAGATGGAACTGCATGTTGACATTGACGAAGCCGATGTCGGACAGGTGAAGGATGGTCAGGAAGCGACCTTCACCGTTGACGCCTATCCGGACTGGACATTCCCCGCCAGGATCAAACAGGTCCGCTACGGCGCCCGGACATCGGAAGGCGTTGTAACCTATACGGCGGTGCTTGACGTCGATAATTCAGAGCTGTTGCTCAGACCGGGCATGACGGCAACGGCGGACATTACGGTGGAACACGTGCAGAATGCCGTTCTTGTGCCCAATGCGGCGCTGCGCTTTACACCGCCCGCCGGTGAAGAAAACGGGGGAAAACGAAGATCTTCGGGTAACGGCGGCGTCATCGGGGCGTTGCTGCCCCACCCGCCCCGGCAGGAACGGAAAGAAACGTCGATCACGACGACCGCGTCGGAGCAGCGCGTTTGGACACTGCGGGATGATCGCCTGATGCCGGTATCCCTTGTGACCGGAGCGACGGACGGTATCATGACGGAGGTCAGGCAGGGGGACATCGAACCCGGCATGCCGCTTGTCGTCGGGACGGAGAATAAGGAAAAATGAATCGAGGAAGCACGGAAACAGGCGGGATGGGACCGCTCATCGAGCTGCGGGGCGTGACCAAGGTATACGGCAGCGGTCCTGCAGCCGTCCATGCCCTCGGGGGTGTCGATCTCGATATTGTTCGGGGTGATTTTACGGCCATCATGGGGCCGAGCGGCTCGGGCAAGTCCACCTGTCTGAACATTCTAGGATGCCTTGACCCTCCTACCACGGGGTCTTATCGTTTCATGGGTGTCGACGTGGGGTCCCTGTCGCGGGATCAGCGGGCGCTTCTGCGCCGGCATTACCTGGGATTCGTATTTCAGGGGTTTAACCTGCTCAATCGGACATCGGCCCTGGAAAATGTGGAATTGCCCCTTATTTATCGCGGTGTTCCCGCCCGTGAGCGGCACCGTCGCGCCCGCGAGGCACTCCATGCCGTCGGGTTGACGGGGTGGGAGTCACACCGGCCCGGTGAGCTTTCCGGCGGCCAGCAGCAGCGGGTGGCCATGGCCCGGGCCATGGTGATCGAACCGGAGGTGCTCATCGCCGATGAACCGACGGGAAACCTCGATTCCACCATGAGCCGGGAGATCATGGAGCTCCTCTGTGCATTCAACCGTGAACGGGGCATTACCATCGTCATGGTGACCCATGAGGCGGAGATGGCCCGGTATGCGAAACGGATCATTCATTTTCTGGACGGGCGCATCGACGTCGAGGAACAGAACGGAGGAGAAAACACATGATACGGGAAACCATCATACTGGCCCTGCGGGCGATCCGCCGTAACGTTCTCCGCTCGTTCCTGACCATCCTCGGTGTCGTCATCGGCGTGGCGGCCGTCATCACCATGGTTACCCTCGGGAACGGGGCCACGGCACAGGTGACCGGAGAGATCGCAAGCCTCGGCAGCAATATGCTCCAGGTGCGGCCGGGACAGGGATTCCGGGGGCCCGGGGGTGTGCGGTCGGCGTCGGACATGTTCGAGATCGAAGATGCCGAGGCGATCGGCCGTGAGGTGTACGGCATAGAAGCCGTTGCGCCGACGGCATCGACCACCGCCCAGGTCATCTACGGGAACAGAAACTGGTCCACGTCCGTTATGGGCGGCGACAATGCCTACCTGGAGGTGCGTGACTGGCCGGTGGAAAGCGGTCGCCTTTTCGCCGAAACCGAGCTCCGCTCAGGGAAAACGGTCTGTATCATCGGGAGCACCATCGTCGATGAGCTCTTTGGTGACGGGGACCCCCTGGGGGCATACATCCGTATCGGCAAGCTCTCCTGCCAGGTGATCGGTGTCCTTGAATCGAAGGGCCAGTCCAGCTTCGGCCATGACCAGGACGATACCGTCATCATTCCGCTCCGCACCCTGCAGAGACGGATCGCCGGAAACACTGATGTCAGCGCCGTTTATGTTTCCGCCATGGACGGGATCTCAACTGAAACGGTTAAAAAGGATATCGAGGTCCTGATGCGTGAGCGGCGCCGGATCGCCAGCGATCAAGACGACGATTTTCATGTTCGTGACATGCAGGAGATCGTGAGTGCCCTCACCAGCACGACAAAGGTCCTGACGGCTTTGCTGGGCGCGGTGGCGGCCGTGAGCCTCCTGGTCGGCGGCATCGGTATCATGAACATCATGCTCGTGTCCGTCACGGAGCGGACCCGGGAGATCGGGACCCGGCTGGCCATCGGCGCGCGGGAAGGCGAGGTCCTGATGCAGTTTCTTATCGAGGCCGTGGTCCTGTCTTCCTTCGGAGGTGTCTTCGGGATCATCCTGGGTCTTGGGGGTGCCGCCCTGGGTGCGCTGGTCCTGGGCATGCCCTTTATCGTAAACCCGGGGATCGTCGTTGTCGCCGTCGTCTTTTCGGCCGCCGTGGGCGTCATTTTCGGGTTCTTTCCCGCCCGCCAGGCGGCGCGCCTCGATCCGATCGAAGCGCTGCGGCATGAATAGAACCCGTCAGTCGGACCGGTGCCGCTTCATTTCCTGTCTTTCGCGGTACCGGTATCCCCGGATCCCGCCGAGTACGGCCCATTTGACGATCTTCCGTGACAGCCGGTTCTGAACGAGCGGGTGCTTGAAGAAGGCCGCAAGATGCCCGGTACGCCGCGCGTCTTCCGGACGCTGCCCGGCTAGGGGTGCGGGCGACCCGGTATCTATCGGCTTCGGGTGGAAACGCCGCCGGTCCCGGGAAGAGCCCATCCACCGGGTGAGAAGGGTGGTCGCCACGGCAAGGACCTCCCAGCACCGATCCTCGATCTTCCGCGGCGGTATGTTCCCGGCGGCAAGCTCAACGACCTCAAGGACATGATAGACCTTCATCCTGCTCATGGTGAGGGTCGCTATCAGATTGAGGAAAATGTAGCAGGCGGGGCAGCTCGTAACGATGGCGTCCGCCCCGGTCCGTTGGGCTTCCTCGAGCCGGCGGTACAGGCTCGACAGAAGAGAAAGCAGGGTATTCATGGGATTTCCCGAACCGCGCCCCTGAAGGGTCGGGATCGTCGCCGCCCACCCGCAGCAGAGCCCGTTGAACCGTGTGTGCTCCATCTCCCGGATCGTGCAGCCTGTCAGCTGAAGAATGTCCCGGACCGTTTTCTGGGGTCTGCCGCCGTCATACCGCGACATGCAGTTGTCATGGACCGTGACCGCCATGTCCAGAGGAACCGTCAGTGAAATGATCCCCTTCCGTATCCGTTCCAGGATGAGGTAATCCAGAGGGAGCGCCGTTACGTCGAACGCGGCGCCGTAACGCTCCGGCAGCACCTCACCGAGCATCATGGCCTCCGCTTCCATGAAACAGTGGACCCGCCTGACACCCATGCGGGAGAAGGTGTTTTTGAGCAATGTGATAATGTCTCCCGTCATCTCGATCATGCCCAGCTTGTTGCTGTCGCCGCCGCAGCCGCAGAGTCCCTCGGCTCCGGCCATGATTCCGCGAAGATCATCAAGAATGGTCAGCCGGGCCAGAAAGGGAACGATGTTCGTGTAGAATCCGGTGAAGATGATCTCCTCCATCTGTGTATCGAGACGCCGCTCCCATTCCTCAAGGAGGACCCGCTCGTCCCGGTCCATGAGCGGCCGAAGGCCCGTCCAGATGTTCTCCGGTTCATCGGGGAATATCAATTTCGCTATCGGTGGGAGCCCGTGTGTCAGGCGGCTTTCATTGAACCGCTCCAGGATAAGCTCATAGGGCAGGGCCCCTTCGGGGCAGAGAAAATCGCAGACATTGCAGGTCGTGCACCGGCGAAAGGCGAGGGACCGTTCAACGGCCCCCGCGATGAGGTGCTGTATGTCATTGACCGCCTCGGACTGAGGGAGCTCGAGAACGGGACATCCTGCAAAGCAGATACCGCAGCGGGTGCAGTCTTCTTCCCTGAACCACCGAAAATCAGCCTTCATGAGGACCGCCTTTCCCGTCAGGTGATCTCCTTGATCCGGTACCGTCGCGCGGAGAACAGGGAGGGCGTCTGGTTCCTGAGCGTTCCGAGGAACATGTTGACGGCGCCGCGCCTGACGGATTCACGCTCCACCTCTTCTCCTGCCGCCATGCGGACCAGTTCGAGGATGTGGTACAGGGGCATCCGCGCCGGAGGGAAGTACAGCTGCCCCGCGCCGAGCATCTGCAGGCACCCCGCACAGTAGGTAACGAGGACATCGGCCCCGGTTTTCCGGGCCGTCTCGAGAGATCTCAAGGTTGAACGGATCAGGTTCAAGGGATGAAACGCCGATGCGTGGCTGAACCCCCCGCCGATACCGCAGCAGAGCGCCCGGGACCGGCCGGGGTCTTCCTCGATCACGGATATCCCGATTTTTGCGAGCAGTTTTCGGGGAATTTCCATGAAATCATCTCCCATGAACTTGGCGTAGCAGGATTCCTGGATGGTGCCGGTCATGTCAAAGGGGCTGGTGATCGCGATGTCGCCCGATTCGACCCGTTCCAGCAGCCAGGGGAGCATGTGCCTGATCTCAAAAGAGAACTCCGCGCCGAACCGGGGCAGGACGTTGGTGAACATGTTCAGCCCCGCCGTGCAGGGAATGATCATCCGCTTCAGTCCCATGTCGCGGAAATGCGCCGTCAGCCTGCGTGCCACCTGCCGGACCTGGTCATAGAGACCCATGCGGTAATACATTTCGCCGCAGCAGAGCTCCAACGAACCCCTGATGGCGATACCCTCAAGGAGTTTTGTTCTCGCCAGGGCGGGGACGGTGATCCAGTTGCAGCCGGGGTAGAATATTTCATCGCGGGGTGACGGGTCATCCCAGGTTCGAAGCAGTTCCCGTTCGTCCTCGGGGAGTTTTTCCAGGGCGTCGGTGCGAAAATTATTTGGACTGTGGGGAATGAAATAGGCGGCCCGTTTCGGGAACCCCTCCCGCCGGTACAGGTCGAACCACCGGTCAAGGATCAACCGGGTCGGATTGCATCCCTCGGGACAGATGAAATCGCAGGCGAAACAGCTCTCACACCGTTCCAGGACGTGTGTCGACGATTCGCCGTCGATAAGCTTTCCGATCTCTTCCTTTGCCCGTTCCAGGGGAAGCTGCATCACCGGGCATTGGTGGAAACATTCGCCGCAGCGGGTACAGCGGTCCGCATCGAATACCGGTTTCATGTGATCGGTCCCTCCACTTCTTTCTTTACTTTCATTTCGTTCAGCGCGGCATACAGCGCGTCGAGAGCACTCCGTATTTCGGCCTTTCCCGGGGCCGGCCTGAGAAGCCACTTCACCAGGGAGTTGTTCACGGCCGGCGGGCGGCCCTCTTTGATAGAACCGATAACGATGCGCCGCATCGCCGTTCTGATGGTGATGTGACCCTTCAAACGCGAGCGTTCCAGTTCCAGGATCTCACCCGCTTCGACCACCAGTTTTTCCACGGGGGATGTCACGATAACCTTTTCCGGCGTCACGGCCACGTAATATCCCTCGCAATTCCGGATGCACATGAGGTAGAGGAGACCGAACCACAGGGGAAGCAGGAGCGCCATCGTGAAACCGCCCGCCTCAAGCAGAAAGGTGAGGTAGAAGACGACGGCTTCGATGATGGTCTTCAGCAACGTCGGGGCCTGGACATCGATCGCCTGATACTGGCTGATAAACCAGCCGGCCACGTGGGTGAACCTCAGAACGATGTAAATGACCCCGGCCTGGACCAGGAGGATAATGAAGGCCTGCAGGCGTGCCCATCGCCGGCGGTTGAAGGAAAAACAGCGGCCCGCCGGATGATCCTTCCACCGGGCGCCGCGCAGGGCGGAAATGACGTAATACCCGAAGGCGTCGAAGATGGTGTAGGAAACGGGTACGACGATGAGCGTCAGGAAGGTGGCGAAAGCGATGCCGAAAATGATGACCACTCCCAGTCCTTCCCAGAGCTTGTCGGTCATGGTCAGGGTGATCAGGCCGCCGATGGTCGTCAATGTCGTCGATATGATGGGCCGCAGCCGGTGTTTGCCGGCGTCCAGCACGGAGTCGTACATGTTCATGCCGGCCCGGCGGGTCTGATTGATCCGGTCCACCAAGACGATCGAGTCGTTGACGACGATTCCCGAGAGACCCACGAGACCGATGAAGCTCATGATCGAAAAATTGTTTCCCGTAACCAAGAGGCCCACAATGGCGCCCATGACGGACAGGGGCAGGGCTGCCATGATGGCAAAGGGCTGGAAAAATGAATTGAACTGAGCCACCAGGATGGTCAGGATCAGGATAAAGGCCACGATATAGGCGAGGCGGAGGCTCGCGAATGACTCTTCGGTTTCCATGATGTCACCGGCATATGAGATGGAATATCCCGGCGGAAGGGGATACTCCTTGAGCTTTTCCTGCAGTTCCTTGGTGATCTCCACGGCAGACCGGTCCTCATTCTGGGCGGTCATCCGCACGACCCGGCGGCGGTCGATGTGACGGAGCTGATTGATCCCGGCCCCCTGTGTGACGGTGGCAAAGGATCCGAGGGGGACGAGGGTCCCCGTCGCTGACCGTACCTTGATCCTGTCGAGCAGTTCCACGCCGGTCCGTGATTCCGGGGAAAACCGCACCGTGAGGTCATATTTTTTTGAAACATCCCGCTCATCCCGGAAGTCCTTTATCTTGATCCCCGCCGTGGCGCCCCGGAGGGTCTGTGAAACGGAGATGAGAGGAATGCCGAGGGCGGCCGCCCTGGCACGGTCGACATGGATCTTCAGCTCCGGCGGCGCGTTCTGGAAGTCGTCCTGTATCTCCATCGCGCCGGGTATCCCGGAAAGGATACCTTTGATATCATCGCTGATCCGGTTCAACGTCTGGAGATCGTGACCGAAGATCTTTACGTTGATTGGACTGCCCGTGGGTGGGCCCCATTCGATGGGGCGGTACCGGATGTCGGCGCCGGGAATGGCGTCGAGGAGCGGACGGATACGCTGCTGGATGTCCTTGTGCGAGGAGCGGCGGTACTCCTTGTTGTCGAGCAGTTCGAGGGTGATCTCGGCGTAGCTGGATTCCGCCCCTCCTATGCTGAACTCAAAAGCGCTCTGCCCCTTGAACCCGATGCTTGAGACGAGCCTCACCGTTTCCGGCACATTGGAGATGATGATATGTTCCACCTGCAGGGCGATGTCCCGGGTCACTTCTACGTCCGTTCCGGGCGCTGTTTCGATCGTGATGTAGATATAGTCGAAATCGGCCTCGGGAAACATCTCGATCTTCACGATCTTGAGGGCGAAAAGCCCCGCCACGGAAAACATGCCGAGCGTCAGTATGGTGATGATGAAAACGCGGTGGTTCAATGACCAGATGATGATGCGGCTGTAAAGTTTTTTCAGGTATTTCAGGTCTTCCTCGGGACTGACGACCTTGCCGTCCCGTATTGCCCGGTTCATGAATCTCGACAGAATGAGCGGGTTTGCGATCAATGCGACGAGAAGGGACGAGAAGAGGGCGATCGAGACGGTCTTGGGCATGAAGCTCATGAACTTTCCCGTCACACCGGTCATGAGGAGCATGGGCAGGAACGCCGCTATGGTGGTGAGCGTTGCCGACACCACGGGCAGGGCCACTTCCGAAACGCCGTCTATGATGGCCGTGAGCCGGTCCTTCCCCAGTTGATAGTGATGATAAGCGCTTTCGACGACGATGATGGCGTTGTCAACGAGAAGACCGATGCACAGGACGAGGGAGAAGCGGACCATGTCGTTGTTCGTGAGCCCGAAGACCTTCAGCAGGATGAAGGTGATCAGAAGCGACAGGGGTATCGAGAACGACGTGATGACCGAATTGCGGAGCCCCATGGCGAAGCAGAGCACGATGATGACGATGATGAGACCCGTGACGGCGGAGTTGTTCATGGTCTCGAATCCCTGCTTTATGAACTTTCCCTGGTCGGCGGTGACCACGGCCGTTACCCCGTTGGGAAACTCCTTTTCCATCTCTTCCAGGGCTTCGCGCACCTTCAGGGATGTTTCCAGTATATTGGCCCCCGGGCGTTTCTTGATGGCGATGGTCACGGACGGTTCGCCGTCAACCCTTGAGTATGAGACATCCTCGTCATGACCGTCGACGATGTCGGCGACATCGCCGAGAAACACCACCCGGTCGCCTCGCTCCACGAGGGGAATGCGGGCGTATTCCTCGACCTGTTTGATCTCCGTGAAGGTCCTGAGCATGAATTTGCGGTTCGAGATCGTCACGGGGCCGCCGGGGATGCTGATATCGGAGGATTGGAGCGCCCCTATGACGTCCAGAATGGTAAGCCCGAAACGGTTCAGGCTTCCCGGGTCAAGATAGATATAGATCTCCCGGTTGAGCCCGCCCGCGACCTCCGTATCGAGCACCTCTGGCATCAGTCGCAGTTCATCAGCCGTGTCCTCCGCGAGTCGCCTCAGCTTCAGGGGCGCCATATCGCCCGTTATGGAGACGATCATGATCGGAATGTCGCTGAAATTGATCTCTTCTATTTCAGGTTCTTCCACGTCATCGGGAAGCAGCTTTCTCGCCTCGTCGACCTTGTCCCGTACCTTCTGGAGCATCTGTTCCATATCGGCGTCTATGTCGAACTCGGTGACGATGATGGAAACGCTCTCGGCGGAGAAGGACCGCATTTCTTCTATCTCCGAGAGCTCGCTCAGGGAATCTTCAAGAGGGTTAGTGACAAGGCTTTCAACTTCGAGAGGAGAGGCCCCGACATACTGCGTCATGACAAGCGCGATGGGAACGACGACCTCAGGCGACCCTTCCTTCGGCATGGCTCGATAGGCGGCGACTCCGGCCACAAGGGGGAGAATAATTATCAGCAGGGTGAATATACGGGCGTACCGGATGATGAAACGGAACATCTTTTTCATTGTTCACGCCTAGTTTCGGGAAGAAGTGACGGTCACCCGGGAATCAGGTTTCAGATAATTCTGTCCCTTGACGACCAAACGGTCTCCTGCTTGAAGGCCTCCCGTGACCTGTATCAGCCCTTCGCGCGGCTCTCCGAGTGTTATCCGCCGCGGTTGCACCCGTTCTTTCTCTCCGACGAGAAAGACTTCCGTTCCCTGTTCCTTGAACAATATGACATCCTGGGGAATGAGTATGACGTCCGTGAGCACCCGGGTCGTCAGAAATGCGCGGGCCGACATGCCCGCCTTGAGCGCGCGGTCCCGGTTGCTGATCAGGATTTCGACACCGAAGGTGTTGGTCAGCGGGTCGGCTTCCACGTCGAGCCGTCCGATGGTTCCATCAAAACGGCGGTCGGGATAGGCGTCGACGACGATCTCAACGGGATCATCACGGTCCACGTCGACGAAATCCTGCTCGACGAGATATACCTTCATGCGTATCCGCTGAAGATCGAGGATTGTCATGACTGGCGACCCCGGTGCGATCCACTGTCCGACCTCGATGTCGCGCGAGGCGACAATGCCGTCAAAGGGAGCCCGTATCAGCGTTTTCTTCAGCCGCTCCCTGGCGATGGCGACCCCGGCCTCGGCCTGTTCTTTCTGGGAAAGGGCGGCCTCGAATTCCGCTTCGACCTTGTCGAAATTATCCTGGGAAATAACCTTTCGAGGCAGGAGGGTCTTAAAGCGGGTGTATGCCTTTTCGGCGGCTGAGACATGGACCGTTGCCGCGGACAGATCGGCCTCGGCCGCGTCAAGGGCAAGGGCGTAATCCGTCGGATCTATCCGGGCGAGAACCCGGCCCTTTGTGACCGGGTCCCCTACATCCGCCTCGTAACTCCTGACGATACCGGAGATTTCCGAGCTCAGACGCACCTCGCGGTCGGGGTAGAGCCGGCCGATGGATTCGACGACCACGGGCAGGTCGGTCGTTCCTATGGTCAGAATTTCTACGGGTACGGGAGTGTTGCCGGCGTTTGAAGATTGCGGGTATGCCGGTCCGGCCGTGATGAGAAGATACATGATGAACATGAAGGCAACAATCGTTCCCATCCGTCTGTTCTGATTGTGAAATGTCATGCGCTGCACCTGCTTTGTAGGTTCCCTCGGTGGCCAATAAGGCGATAACCTATCATGAAAAAAAACAAAAATGAAGTACTTTGAAATCACACATAACACCGGAGTGTTCTCATAATACACCGCCGACCGTCCTGGCCGTCCCGCAAAGCAAAGAATCTTGAGGATTGAAATGGGTCGTGATATGCTCGGTTTCACCCATGCGGAGGGAACGCCATGACACCAAAAAAGACCATTACCATTGCTACCTTTAATGTGAATTCGATCAGGTCACGGATGCATATCGTCGTCCCTTGGCTTCGGGAGAACCGGCCGGACATCCTCTGCATGCAGGAGACCAAAGTCGAGAATGACAAATTCCCCGCCGGTGAGTTCGAGAATATCGGGTATCACATTGTGTTCAGCGGGGGAAAACGTTACAGCGGCGTAGCAATAGCATCCATTGAAGAACCGGTGGACGTTTCATGTGGATTTGACGATGGCGGTCCCGCCGATACGGACCGGCTGATCCGATGCTCCATCGGCGGTATCAGCGTCATTAATCTCTATGTTCCCCAGGGGCGGGACCGGGATGATCCCTATTTCCAGTACAAGCTCGAGTGGTTCCGGCGACTGAGGGTCCTTCTGGAAACGAATTACTCACCGATAAGGCCGCTGGTCTGCTGTGGTGATATGAACGTGGCCCGGGAGGAGATCGATGTCCACGATCCGAAACGGCTGCTGGGACATGTGGATTTCAACCCTGAGGTATGGGAGTCCTTTGATCATCTGACCTCCTGGGGTTTGATCGACGTGTTCAGAAAGCACCATCCCGGCGAAGGAGGGCAGTTCGCCTTTTTCGATTACCGCGTCCCCTCGTCGGTCGACCGGGGCCTGGGGTGGCGCGTCGACCACATCCTTGCGACGCCTGACCTGGCCGAACGCTCTCTTTTGTCATACATTGACCTCGGACCGAGACGGGCGGACAAACCCTCCGACCACACGGTCATGGTGGCCGAGTTTGCCGGGTGAGGACTGAAGGAACGGCGATTGTACGGAATGCCGGGGAGGGAATGTCATGAAGAAAAAACAGGTTGTCGGTCTCGCCCTGGGAAGCGGATCGGCCCGGGGGTGGTCCCATATCGGCATCATCAGGGCCCTTGGTGAAAGGGGTATCGTGCCCGATATCGTCTGCGGCTGCTCGGCCGGTGCCGTCATCGGCGGGGCCTATGCCGCCGGGTACCTTGATGACCTTGAAGAATGGGGGAGAAGCCTGGCCCTGAAAGACGTGGTCAGTTTTTTTGATATCAGCGTCATGAGCGGAGGGGTCATCGCCGGTAAACGGCTGATGGATTTCCTCGGCGGTCACATGGGTGACCCGCGGATTGAAGCTCTCCCCGTGCGCTTTGCCGCTGTGGCCACCGACCTGGATACCGGCCGGGAGATGTGGTTCACCTCGGGGCCGCTCCTCGAGGCGGTCAGAGCTTCCATGGCACTGCCCGGATTTCTGGCGCCTCTCAAGATCGGGGACCGGTGGTATGTGGACGGTGGCCTGGTGAATCCCGTTCCTGTTTCCCTGTGCCGTGCCATGGGAGCGGATACGGTCATCGCCGTCAACCTGAACAGCTCGATGGTCGGGAAATGGAACCAGCCGTCGCGTCGCGGAAGCGCTTCCACTGACGTCCAGGACGAGCATACCAATGAATCCCTGAGCGATCTGGCCGAACGCATCAGGAAGAAGTTCGCAAAAAGTCTGGAAACGGTCATGGCCCAGATATGGCAGGGCGACAGTCACCGGCCGGGGCTGTTCGATGTCCTGGCGACTTCCATCGACATCATGCAGGACCGGATAACCCGGAGCCGCATGGCGGGTGATCCCCCGGATCTGATCCTGTCTCCCCGCCTGGAACACCTGGGATTGCTTGAATACTACCGCGCCGCGGAAGGGATCGAGGAAGGAAGGAACTGTGTCCACCGGGCGGAGCATGCGGTCAGCCAGTTGTTCCGGTAGGAACGGGGAAAAGCGTCGGAAGCATTACATGATGTCCTGTATGGACTTTATGAGAAACCGTCAAAAATGATGCACTCGCAAAAAGTCGATTCTGCTCTGGCTTGTCATTCCGTGCTTGACACGGAATCCAGTATTTTTAAGCAGTTATGGGCT
>JAFGTS010000010.1 GCA_016933965.1 Deltaproteobacteria bacterium
AATGATCGGTTTCAGGCTCCAGCCGTAAAGGAATCGCAAGGTTCCGATCACCACGGCAATTCCGACGCCCAATGATACCGTAAAGCTCAGAATCAGGGGTTTTTTTACCAATATGTAATAGAGAAGCGGGGCCTTTTGAGGATCGACCCCGGACCCTGCTATTTGCAGGCTTCCCAGGACCGGTTCTCCGAAGGCAGCCAGATTCCCCAATAAAAAGGCAAAGACAAGAACGGTGGCGATCTTGCTCTTTACGGGCAGGGTATCTCCGATGGTTTCTCCCAGGGGAACTAACCCTATTCTGACTCCTTCCAGGAAAAAAACGAGTCCCATAATGACTATAGCTATTCCGCCGGTAATCCAGGTAACCTGGGTCAATGAATATCTCAGGACAATGAGTTGAAAAAGAACGAGATACAGGCAGACCGGTACGACGGTAATGAGCTGTTCCTTTATTTGATGCCAGGAATAGGGAAGGAGGATTGCCATCGCTTCCCCGTAAGTAACTTCAATCTTTTCATTCTTGTGTCTTCTATTTTTTTCGGCCGACATTTTTGTTGTCATCTTCCTTAAATCATCGATAATTTGAAATATAAATCCCACAAATCGAATTCTACATCTGGCCTATGAGCAAACGTTTCACGTTCATTCTTTCGTAATCATCCGGTTCCTACTGATGAATTTCCCGGATGACTCTGCCGGTGCTTAAAAAAGACATTCCCGAATTACCAGAGAGGTCTTTCATGACTGATTCGATTAAGGGTTCGTTGACCGGCTGGTGGGCCATCCATTCAACAATGAACATGGTCAGTTCTTGATGTTTTATTATTATAGCAGGTATGGTTAGCAAACAGCGAAGAGTAGTCATCGTATTCACATGCCAGAGAAAGAATTGTCCAGAAGAACAGTCCAAGGGTAACAAATAGCAAAAGACACATACTAACAGATTTCATAGCGCCGATCCTGACATACTGAGAAGAAAGTTATAAAAATTATGACCATCGAGAATTGTGGAATTACATATTTCTGTGTACAAATCAAGCATAAGTTATATAGGAATTAAATGCGTGATAGGTTGGCGTTATTTACATTATCGAGCAGTTCCTCGCAGGTCTCCCGGAGTTCCCGTTTCAGGATCTTGCCGCTCGGGGTCTTGGGGAGTTCATCGACGAACACGACCTTTTTAGGACATTTGAAGGGGGCGAGCTGGCCCCGGCAGTGACGGATGACGTCGTCTTCCGTGAGAGTCTCACCCCGGCGGGGAATGATGACCGCCGCGATGGCCTCCACCCATTTCGGGTCGGGTATGCCGACGACCGCCACTTCCTGCACCCGCCGGTCCCGGTAGATGGCTTCTTCGACCTCGCTGGAGGGAACGTTCTCGCCACCGGTCTTGATCATATCCTTTTTCCTGTCGACGACCTCGATATACCGGTCCCCGTCGAGGACACCGATGTCACCGGAATGGAACCACCCGCCCTTCATGACGGCCTCCGTTTTCTCCGGTTCCTTGTAATACATCAGCATGGCGTGGGGGCCTTTCCCGCAGATCTCGCCGGGGATGCCGGCTTCCTCGATGGGGTCCCCCTCGTCGGTTTCCAGCCGCGTTTCCATATTAAGCCCTCCCATGCCGGCGGAGCCCGGTTTGGTGAGGGCGTCTTCCGCCTTCAGTATAGTGTGATAGGGGGCCAGTTCCGTCTGTCCGTAGTAATTATAGATCTTCGCTCCCGGAAATTTTTCGAAGATCTCCTTGAGGATCTCAACGGGCATGATGGACGCGCCGTAGTAGCATTTTTTCAGGCTGGAAAGATCGTACCGGTCGAAGTCGGGATGCCTGAGGAGCCCGATCCAGACCGTGGGCGGCGCGAAGAACATGGTCGCCCTGTACTCCGAGATGGTTTTCAGGATTTCCCCCGTGTCCGGTTTCATGAGGATATTGGTGCCGCCGACCCAGAATATGGGATTCATGAAACAGTCCCGCTGGGCGCAGTGGTAGAGGGGCAGGGCGTTGATGCAGACGTCGGACGATTCATAGCCGCCGTCGATGATGCACCCCATGTATTCGGCCATCAGCGCCTGGTTGCCGATGATGACACCCTTCGGAAGCGATTCCGTGCCGCTCGTGTAGGTCATCTGGCAGGGGTCTTCCATGTGGAGGACCACATCCGGCTCATCGGCGGGTGAGGCGGAATACCAGGTGTTGAAATCGAGAAAGCGGCCGTCGGGGGCCGGCGCTCCCCTTCCGTCATCCGACCATATCAGGGTTCTCACCGTGGGCATACTGTCGAGGACATCCTTGACGAGGTGATAGAGCTCGTCCTCGACGATGAACACGGTGCTTTCGGAGTGATTGATGCAGAAGGCGATGTCCTCCCCCCGCAGGAGATAGTTGATCGCCAGGTATACGGCGCCGGCCTTGCAGCAACCGAGCCAGGTGAGGACGTGATGACGGGTGTTGTGGGCGAGGATGGCGACACGGTCGTATTTCCGGACCCCCAGGTTGATAAGGGCGTTGGCGACGCGGTTGCATTCGTCCTCAAGCTGCCGGTAGGTCAACGCGGTCTTCCCGTGGATGAGGGCTGTTCTGTCCGGGAAGTGGTAACGCGACCGTCTGATGATGTCGGCGATGACCCAGCGGTTCACCCGGTTGTATCGGGTCCTCAGAAATTCGATACTTTCCTTGCTGATCTCATTGAAACAGGTGCGTTCAGTTTCCGTCAAGGGATCCATGGTTTGTCTCCTCGCTTTGTATCGGTGATGCCCGTCTCCCTGAAACAAAAGGAACCGGCACCATGGCCGATGTGATGGCGGCTGGCTGCCCCCGCCTTCTCCCTCGACTTTTTTGAACGATTAGATGCTCCGGGACTGCCACAGGATGGGCCGCATTCACAGTGGTGATCATCCCCCTCCCCTTGGAATGCGGAACGATGCGGATACTCCCTGCCCGGTGAGAACGGGATCTTCGGAAAAGAACCGGCTCTTTTTCGCTTCCGCCCTATAACATCGAACCCGCCCGAAGGGAAGAACAAATTTAGGCTTACCTCCGAAAAAAAACAATACAACCCCTGAAATCTCGAAACCTGGACCCCTCGAAACCTTGAAACCTTGAAACCTTGATTCCTCGGCCCCTTTTCCGCAACCGAACGGGAGAAGAACCAGAATTTAATCCCCTGTCAATTGATTGATTAATACGTGCCATGAAGGTATAAGAAGGCCATTATAACGGTAAGGAGATGTGAAGCGATTTGATGAAACAGAAGATTCTCTTTATGGGTACACCGGAATTCGCCGTTCCGTCCCTCGATGTGCTGGTTCGGAACGGATACCCCGTGATCGGTGTTGTTACCCAGCCCGACCGGCCCCGGGGACGGGGACGGAAAACGATCGCATCCCCGGTCAAGGAATATTCCCTCAGGGCGGGACTGCCGCTCTTTCAGCCCGAGCGGGTGAGAGAGGAGGAATTTCTGCGGGTCTTCAGGGACCTGTCTCCCGACATGATCGCCCTGGCAGCCTTCGGGCAGATACTTCCGAAGGAGATCATTAAAATGCCCCCCCGGGGGTGTCTCAACGTTCACCCCTCTTTGCTTCCCCGGTACCGCGGGCCGGCCCCGATCAACTGGACGCTCATAAACGGAGAAGAGAGAACAGGGGTGACGATCATGGTCATGGATGAAGGGGTCGATACGGGGGATATTCTTCTTCAGGAAGAGACATCCGTTCGTTCCGATGAAACCTATGATGAGCTGCACGACCGGCTTGCAATCCTGGGTGCGGAACTGCTCCTTCGCGCCGTGCAGGAAACGGAGGCCGGCACGGCCAGGAGAAGACCGCAGGATCATTCCCGGGCGACCTATTTCCCGCTGCTGAAAAAGGACACGGGTCACATCGACTGGACGAAACCGTCCCGTGATATCGTCAACCTCGTTCGGGGGCTTTCGTCGACGCCCGGGGCCTATTCATTCCTGCGGGACAAGAAGCTCAAGATATATCGGGCCTGTTCCGGCCCCCTTTCATCGGGTGAGAAGGCGCCGGGAAGGATCGGGCGGCTCCTGGAATCGGGACTCCAGGTAACGGCCGGGGACGGCCACGTGTACCTCGAGGAGGTCCAGCTCGAAGGCAGGAATCGAATGTCAGTCGAATCCTTTCTCAGAGGATTCAGGCTTTCCGATGATGATGTTCTTGAATGAGGCGCATCGGGGATCATAACTGGCGGTTCCATCGGGGAAATGCCGCCCGGCCGTACTCACAAACCGCGTGAGAACAGGAGTTGACATGATGGACAGTAAAACTGTGCGGAGGACAATTGAAGAGCTTCTTGCACGCCAGCGTTTCGGTGTGCTCGCGACCCAGAGCGACGGCAATCCCTTCACGAGTCTGGTGTCTTTCGCCGTGACCGGAGACCTGCGCAGGATCATCTTCATGACGTCCCGGGGAACGGCTAAATATGCGAACATGATGAGGAGCGAGCGGGTATCCATGTTGATCGACAGCCGGTCAAACCGTGAATCGGATATTCGTGACGCCGTAGCCGTTACCGTGACGGGAAAGGCCCGTGAAGTTGATAAAGATGACCAGGAATATTTAAAAGAAATATACTTGAATAAGCATCCCTACTTGAAAGGATTCGCCCAGTCACCGGCTACCGCCCTTATCTGCATAGACGTAAAAAGCTATGTCCTTGTCGCCCGGTTTCAGGAAGTGGAGACGCTTGACATGGCCGAAGGCTGAGTGCCGTCGGCAGCCTCATCGGTGAAGCGCTCAGGCGGTGTCGCGGATCGCCATGTAAGTGAGGAATGGTTTTTACGGGGTTTCTCCGACCATCAGCATGCCGTATTTCTGAATGATCAGATATATGCCGTGGTCGAAGATTCTGATCGTGCTGGTTATGGTCCCGATCTGCTGTTCGTCGTCGAGGCCTTTCAGGAAGGGTTGCTGAAAGGCGGCGTACAGCCACAGATGCCGCCTCATCATGATCAGGGCGTAGACACATTCATGCAGGGGCACACCCTGGCCGAAGCTCTTTTCGGCGTAATTCGAAAAAAAATCCCGGACCTCTCGATAGGGCTTCTCGCTGAAATAGATACGTCGTATGTTCTTGTAAAAATCAACCGCTTCCGAGATGAGCTCATCATCGGGAATTCCATGGTAGGATGACGTTCGAGGGTTCGTTTTGACCGCTTTGCACCATTGACCGGCGATGTCCTCCGAGTGGTGCCGCGTGATATTGACGAGCTTGTCAAGAAATGGTCTCATGGATCACTCCCCTGCGATCGGCCGTTGTCCGGCACCCTGTTACAACAGTCCCGATGTGTCCTGTCCCTTGAAAAGGAGAAAAGCGTCGTCGGCATTGACGAATTCGAGAGAATGACCCGGGCAGCCGTTTCGCGTACATACCTTGATGATGCCGCCGGAGGTGAGGTTGAGACTGATCATGGGAGCGCCACATTCGCATTCCTCATGGTGGGGAAACGGCTCATGACAATGGGGACATGAGAATTCCGCAATGGAGCCCTCGATATCTTCCACTCCCTCAAAGGATTTGTTGTAGCTGCCGTAGATCTGGCTGAGATATATCCGCCCGCGGTCGGAACCAGTCCGTGCCTCCATGACGATCGCCGGAAGATCGTCGATCATGATGGTGGGATTCATGAGAGACGTGCCACAGAGAGGGCACTTGACCAGAATTTTCAGGAACTCCTGCATTGCGTACCTCCTGCGAAAAAAAGTTCCCCACCTTTCCTGTGATGCCTGATAGGAGAACACATTCAGAACCATCTTCGGGAAGTTCCACAAGATCGGGATTTTCGGGGAATATCATCGGTCCTGTCGCGATGTAAGCGTATTATCGCAGGAGCGATATATTGTGTCAATGCGCATTTTCCGGCGGCATTTCATGGCGTTCCATCATCGATTTAACCGCTCATGCGGCCCGCATCGGCATATGTTCTTCCTTCCCGGTACCGCAGGGAAAGGGAATCTTTCCATCGGCCCGGGAACCGGAGAAATTTCGTTTGAGCAATGGAACGTTTAATGATAATAAGAGATTTCAACTGGTTGCCGAACTTCGATTCATGAGAATGCGGTGATTCCTTATATCTGGACCGGGTGCTGTCTGCATGGCTGCCCGGACCGGGTGAAAACCGGTGATACGGCGCGGGGGCATACGATCAAAACGGCATGACGAACATACCCTTCAGAGCGATATTCCTGGCCATCATTGTTCTTTCCATCTGGGCCGGCGGTTTCACGGCGTTCCGTCCAGCGTGGGCGGCCGATGACCGGGCACCGGGTCCGGAAGAAGATCCGTCCGTCACGGCCGTTCCGAAAGGAACGGATGCCTTTGGTATCAGGACCATCCTGTGCCCTGATGAGAAAAGCGCCCGCCTCGTGGCCGATCAGTTCCGGTGGGCCGGCAGCACACCGACCATCGTTCCCCTGAAAGATATTGACGGAAAGACCTGGTACTGCGTGTTTCCGGGAAGTTCAACCGGTGCTTCCCCCGGCGTGGTTGAGGAAGAGCAGCCGGTAAGTGACGGACCGGTGGAAATAGGAGAACCCGTGGAGGAACTCCCGGTAGAAGAGGCGCTTCCTGAAGAAGAGGAGGTCGCCGAAGAAGAGGTTTTTGAAGACGAAGAGGCGGGGGATGTGTACCAGGATATCGAGGAACCCCTCCTTGATTTCACCTGCCGGGGATTTGTCGAGTTCGAAGGATGGTTCAGCACCAGGGACGATCAGGACTCAAAGGAGGCGAACAAGAAGAACGAGATCAGAAGCCGTTTCGAGATCCGTTACGGAACGGATTCGATCTATTTCTACACCGCCTCCGACCTGTACCTGTTCCTCATCTATCTGAACGAAGAAGCCGGTGACGACTACGTCTACGCACCGGACACCACCGTTTCCCGGAACCTCATGATCTCCTCGGAGCGAAGCGAATTACGCTTTGATGAACTCTATGTGAACTATGGAAAGGCAAATTACCGCCTGCGGGTGGGGAACCAGATATTCGCCTGGGGAACGGCCGACGCCTTCAACCCCACATCCTATTTCAATCCTTACGATCTTCGCGAATTCCTCTTCAAGGATGACGACGAATACCGGATCGGCGTGCCGGCGCTCTCGGGAATGCTGTTTTTTGAGGATTCGACCCTGGAGGTCGTCTTCGTCCCCGCCCATGTCCCCATGGTCCTGGCTCCGGAGGAGAATTTCTGGTCTCTGGTGATCGACGATTACTTCTTCCCCGTCGAGATCGAAGAACCATCAGGTCTTCCGGTGAAGTCAAAGAACTGCGGTTTCGGCGCCCGTCTTTCCCGGAGCGTCAGCGGCGTCGATTTTTCCCTGAGCGGCTATCACGGGCCTGACCGGGAACCCGTGTTCGTCCCCTACCGGACCGTGCTCAGGACCAATGAACCGCTTTCTCTCCTGATACGGTCCTTCACCTACACGGTGAACATGGTAGGGGTCGATTTCACCACCACTTACGGTGACTTCGTGTTCCAGACGGAAGCGGCCTATTCTCCCGACAAGCGCTGGATCGTGCGGCAGGACCTGGATGATTACGCGAACCTCACGCTTCCTTTCGAGGTGAAGAAATCACACTATCTTTCCTATGCCGTGGGCTTCAATTATTTCGTGCCGCTGAACAGGGTCCTCGACGGTCATGAAGGGGAGAGCGTGTTCACCTTCGAGTGGTTCCAGTCAAAATATTTCGATGACGACCTCTTTGCGCCCCTGCTGACCGATCTCATAACCTGCCGCTATGAGGACAGCTTCATGAGCGGTCGCGTCAAGACGAAGATGACGGGCATTTTCGATGTACGCAATGACGGGTACGTTCTCTGGCCGGAGATCGGGTACGATTTTCAGAACGGCTGGACCGTCGACCTTTCCTACGCCGGCATCCGGGGATCGGGGGGGAGCGACTGGGAGGACAATTCGATATTTTACTATTTCAGGGATAATGATATCCTCATGGGCAGGATTCGCTATGAATACTACCTGGATTAGGGTTCTCACCATCATCTGTTCATTGTGCCTTTTCATCGGTGCCTGCGAGAACGGTTCCGATGACGGACGGTCGGCCCCGACCGCTCTGACGGGTACGGTCAACATAGAAACGATAAAAGACCGGGTTCGGGGACCGATCCTGGTTGCCATAACCAATACCGATGATCTGATACAGATCGAGGAAAAACCCGGTGATGTGATCATCACGACTGTCAGGGTCGACGAGAGCGATCATTCCTTTTCAATGGACCTTGTCGATACGGGCCTTGCCGCGGGAGACAAGGTTGCCATATTCGCCTTTGTCGACAATAACAATGAACGGGGCGTTCCCTATCCGGACCCGGGTGATTTCGTGGGTATCTATGCCCCGGAAGGCAAGATCACCTTCTTGTACACCCTTCACGGAGGGGTCAATGAAGGGATAGAGATCGACATCACCCGTGAGGTCTACGATTTTGATGCTTCGGTATCGGGGACGGTGCGGAGTGTGGAGACCGGCGAGGTGACGCTGGTGGCCTACGCGGGGGAGATAACGTCGTCCGATTTCTCTTCGCTGGATTTTGACGGGGTCGTCGGGTACC
>JAFGTS010000011.1 GCA_016933965.1 Deltaproteobacteria bacterium
CTTGAACAGAAAAAAGGCATCGCCTTTGATCGCGATGCTGCAGAAATCTGCATTTCTCTTTTCAGAGATAGGGGGTTCACCTTACAGTAACCCGATTTGATGAACAGATGAAAACAGAAAGCCCGCCGAGCTCGACGGGCTTTGTGATTTCTTTTGGTGGCGGTGCAGGGACTTGAACCCCGGACACTACGGATATGAGCCGTATGCTCTAACCTGCTGAGCTACACCGCCGTAATCGTAATCAGGGCGTTTTCCTACACCAGAAATCCGGACATGTCAAGCATGTTTAACGCTCTCATTCCTTCACTCCACCCTTAAATGATCCCGCCACTTTCCGCAGTCGGATCTTTTCAGAAAACCCGGGGTACCGTCGTATAAGTTCATCCTTTAATCTCTGTATCAACCTGCTGTCAGGAGCAAGAAGCAGAAGTCCGATGACAATGAAGGCAAGCCCCTGGAGGAAAGGAAGGAACAGTCCAATTATGCCCAGAACGACGAAAAACGACCCCGTTATCAGCCTGATGATACGTTTCATTGTTGGGATTTCATGAATCTGTTCACAGCTGGGGAATGGCAAACTGTATGAGATTCGCAATGATCGACTGGTTATAGAAACCTACAAGCAGAACGATCGCTGCAACGATAAGCGTGGGGATGATCATGGTAAGCGGTGCTTCCCGGAACAACATCCGCCCTCCGTTACCATGGCTCTCCACATGTCCATGACCGGCATCATCACTTTCGAAGCTGTAATAGCCGATCTCAATGATCCTGAAGAAGAGTACCACATTTATAAGGCTTGAAAAAAGGAGCGCAAAAACAAAGAGGTAATTGCCGGCCATGACGGCACCCTGGATAAGATACCATTTACTGAAGAAGCCGCAGGTGGGGGGAACACCGATGACCGACAAGGCGACGGTGAGAAATGCCACCATCGTCAATGGCATATTGACGAACACTCCCTTGAAGCTTGCCAGATCATGCCGCCTCATCTGATACGTGATAATACCGGCGACACAAAAGAGACCGAGGGTCATGACGACATCATTGAGAATATGCAGAACAACACCCTGGAGTGCCACCGAATTTGCCAGGCCCACACCGCCGACCATATATCCCACTTCGGCGATAACGATGTAACAGAGCATCCGTTTCAGGTCCGTCTGAGCAAGGGCCATGATCGCGCCGGCGAAGATGGCGATGATTCCCATGAAAAGCATGATCTGCGGCATCGGCAACAGCTCAAAGGACAGGTAGGGCCGGAATATGGTGAACATGATCCTGAACATCACGTATATCGCGATCTTCGTCATCAGGGGCGCTATGAGCGCACTCGCCACGGAAGGAGCCTTTGTGTATGCGTCGGGCAGCCAGACATGAAGGGGGAAGAGCGCCATTTTCAGGGCTATCCCGACCATGAAAAAGGCGAAGGCCACCAGGACCACCCGGGAACCGTAGAGGCGTGGCAGTATTTCCGACAGGTCCGCCATATTGAGAGAACCGGTCACCATGTAAATGTAGCCGACACCGAGCAGATAAAAGCAGGCCCCGATCGTTCCCAGGATGATGTATCGAAAACTTGCGAGCGGCGCGCCTTCTTCACCGACGGCGATCAGCGCATAGCCGGCGAGGGAGGCGATCTCAAGGAACACATACAGATTGAAGACGTCACCGGTTATGACGATTCCCAGGAAACCCGTCACTTGCAGAAGAAACAGGGTATAAAACATGACAAATCTGTCGGGAAGCTCAAGTTCGACGCTTCTGAGCGAATAGAGAGAAACCAGAAACGCCGTCCCGGAAACGAGGACAAGCATCATGGCATTCAGGTGGTCAACGACATACTCGATCCCCCAGGGTGGAAGCCAGCTTCCCAGATAATAATGAACTGGTCCCGTCGTGATGACGGTATGCAGGACAATACAGGAGCAAACCGTCGAGAGAAAAAGGGCGAACATGGCCCAGGGGTAGCACAACTCTCTTTTCACCCAGCCGACAAGGGGGGTGATCAGTGCCGACATGAGGGGGATGATGACGACGAGGATGGTGGCCTGTTCTGAGATCATTCTATTTCCTTCAGTATTTCGTCTTCTTCAAGCGTATGATATTTGCGGTACATCATGATGACGATCGCCAGGGCGACACCGAGAGTCGCGACCATGACGACGATCGCGGTAAGCATGAGGACATGGGGAAGCGGATTGATGTACTCGGCTACGGTAATTGCGTGATGGCCGTGAGCGTCCGCATCGGTAAGGATCGGCAGAGTTGCGCCACCTTTCTTGAATGCGATGGATATGAAAAAGAGGATGATCGCCGTCTGGAATATGTTCATCCCGATGATCTTTTTTATAAAATTGTTCTTGGCGATCATCGCATAGAACCCGATCATCATGAGGGCTATATAGATCCAGTAATTGTACTTGGCGATGATGAAGTCCATGGTATGCGTTTTTCCCTTCCGCTGTCCTTTATGATATGCCGGTGACAGGAGTCGTTCACGGCCTTCTGCCGCTTCCGGTGTTCTGTATCTATCGTTTCCTGCGTTTTCTCAAGAGCATGATGCATGACATGCCCGCAGTGAAAATGACCGTCGTTTCCCCCAGCGTGTCATATCCGCGATAATCGGCGAGCACCGATGTCACCATGTTGGGCGTCGCCGTATCGATCTCCGTGTTCGTTATATAGTAAGGAGAAACGTGCAAACTTGCGGGGGTATCGGGCTCGCCCCAGGGTGGCATGTCCAAGGTCCCATAGACAAGGAACGCACCGGTTATTACCGTAACGATCAGGCTCAGGAATTTCAATCTTTCGACCTCCTTGTCGTCTGCATCAACGCCGCGATGAAGAGTATCGTTCCGATCCCGGCGCTCACCGAAGCCTCGGTAAAGGCCACATCGACAGCGCCCATCTGCGCCCACATGAGACACATGAAGAAGCTGTATGCACCCAGGATCATGACGGCGCTCAAAAGGTCCTTTACGGTTATGGCTGCAATGGCACAGATGACGATGAATATCTGCAGGATAAGGTCAAAAGGAACGTTCATCTCCGTTCATCCCCCTTCATCCATGGTTTCAATCCGTATCGCAGACCTGCCTTCGATATAGCGTGTGTCGCCGTCGGCTGGGCAATGAACATGAATATGGCGATGAGTATTATCTTCACTCCGTTCAGGGTGATCCCCTCATACAGCGCCAGCCCGACAAGTGAAAGAAACACCGCCAATGTGTCGCCCTTGCCCGTGGCGTGCAGGCGGGAAAAGAAATCGGGAAACCTCAGAAGGCCGACCGTTGCGGTGAAAAAGAAAAATATGCCGCCCGCTATGAACAGGATCGACAGGACCTTGAGCAGTGTCATCGCGCCTCTCCCTCTCTCTCCAGGTATTTCGCCGCCGCGATACATCCGACGAAATTCAGCAGCGCATAGACCAGGCTGATATCAACGAACATCTCGATCCGGTTGTAGAGATATCCGAAGATCAGCAGAATAACCAGTGTCTTGGTTCCGATCGCGGAAATCGCCGCTACCCTGTTGAACACACCTGGCCCGAAAATGACACGGTACATAACGAGAAGAACCAGGCCACACAATACCAATCCCACACCTGCAAATAATTCGTTCATTCACATCCTCTATTGCTGACAATTCCGTTTCAGGTTCTTCCGCCGTCGCGGTTTCTCGGCGGCAACAACCGGTCCGCGCTACTTCTTTTTCTTCTCTTCATCCGGGTCTTCCCCACCGGTCGATATATCGAAGAAGATGGAAAACATGACGGCCATAACCGCCAGTCCGACACCGATCTCCACACCAAGTATCCCCAGCGAACGGGCATGGGCCGGGTCGACATGCAGTATCGTGGACAGTTTGCTGTAATCAAGATAGTTCCCGAGCAGGATAAGGCAGAGAAGCCCTACACCCGAATAGATAAGGACGCCGATACTGCTGAAGAGAATGGCCATGTTCTCCGTCAACACCGATCGTACCTCGCTGTATCCATGGGTGATATAGAGAAGTACCATGCTTGCGCCGAGGATAACCCCTCCCTGGAACCCGCCGCCGGGGCTGTAATGGCCGTGCATGATCACGTAGAGAGCGTACAGCTGGATAAAGGGAACCAGAATCCTCGCGATCGTCTTGATGATTATATCTTCGCTCTGTATTATCATTCTCCCGCCCGCTCCTTATTTCAACGCCGCGAATATCCGCGCCACGTCGAGCACGTCCTGTATATAGATATGGTCGGCTTCCATGAACACATGGGCGATCCTGTCTTCCATTTCTCCCGTGTTGAGATCGTCGGCAAGTTTTTTTGAAAGGGCGTGAACGACGAACTCACCCTCCTCTATGTCGATGGTTATGGTGCCTGGCGTCAGCGTGATGGAATTCGCCAGCGTGACCCAGGATATGTCGCTTTCAAGCTTTGTCCGGTAACGCATCAGCTCCGGATCGATCGGCATGGAGGGTGAAAGGGCGAGGTAGGCCACATGGAAATTCGCCAGGATTATCTGATACACATGCCACGGCACATATGCCAGGAACCTCTGGACGATGACCCGGATATCCCCGACGCGAACGTTCGCGAAGATAAGGCTGTGACCGATGGTGGCAACAAGGGCGGAGCAGATGACGCCCAGCGTCAGGTGGAAGGTGTCGAATTTTGCTGAAAGAAGCGCCCAGAAGGCAAAGAGCATTATAAAAGTGGCGATGAAGTTCTGAATGCCGGAACGGGTCTTTTCGGCCCCGCGCAACAATGCCGTGATCTTTCGTTCCTCCACGCTGCGCGTTTCTGCCGTCAGCTTTGCCGCCGTATTCAGCAGGTCGACCGCCTGTCCCCGGGCGTTTTCTATGATCTTGAAGGCGTCTTCGGCAGCCTGAACAAGAAGGGTCACTTCCATGAGCCTGTCATCCTTTGCCGCTATTGTGAACCAGGGATAATAAAAACGGGCACCGGGGAAGATCCGGCAACCTGTTCCACGGTAGTCCTTGAGAACAATCTTTTGAGAACGGGCCGCTCCGGTCCCGTCCCCAGTATTATCACTGTTCCGCGGTAATCTCCCGCGGCGGTCACGAGCTCCTCGCCGGTTTTCCCGGCATAAATATGAAACTCCGCATCAATATCAACGTCGAGGCAGACCTTTCGCGTTTCTCCCAGTCGTATCCTGAGTTCCCTGATATTCCTCACGGTAAGTTTCTCATTGATCACATGGATCATGTCGAGAACCTTGATCCGTTCCCTGAATTTCAGCGCAAAGGCAAGCGCTCTTTCGGCCGGCACGGTCCAATCCATGGCGAGAATCACGTGGTCCAATATGTTTCCCGTTCCTCCCGCTCCGTTCAGGAGAAGCAACGGCACCGAAACCTTCGATATGATCTTCCGTAATACCGATTCATGGCTGTTCCAGTCAAGGTCCACGGCAATGAGCGTTATGCCTTCCTTTTTCACCGTCGCCAGTATCACTTCCGGGTTCAGGCTTCCCGCCACGATCTTGAAACACTCAGCATCGAAACTCGATGTCATCTTTCCCCACTCGGCGGATTCAGCGGTCAGGATACAATGGATCGAATCGAACCCTCCCCCTGAGAGATCCTTCACCCGCTTCATATGTTCGAAAGATGCATGTACATCTCTCAAATCGGTAACGAACAGTAACCGTTTCACTTCCATTACCAGACTGCTCCCGGTATTCAGTTGCCCGCTGTTTTGATGCTTGCTGGAACCAGTAAGGTGGGGAATGAAGAATATTTTGCCAACTTCTGGGCCACGTTACCCATGAAGATCTCTTTCAGGCTGCTTTTCCCCGTTGCTCCCGCAACAATCATCGTCGCTTCACGTTCACGCGCCGCTTTTTCGATCTGTTCGCTTGCATCACCCACGTACAGATGAGCGCCGGCCTCAATGCCGGCATCGTTCAATCTGTCGCATATTTCATCGAGCCGCTTTCGCTGGTCCTTGCGTGTCGCCTGGATCTCCATGGCCGAGGAGCCTTTTATTTCTTTTTCGCTCGCCACGTTTATGACCGTCGCCGTTTTGATGATTTCCTTGAAATTCAGTATATACTCCACGGCCTGTTCACTTGCCGGGGACCAGTCCATGGCGAGAAGAGGCCGCTCAAAAGGGCGCTCGTTGATCTTTCCCGTAGGCAACATATACTTGTACACGAGAACCGGCTTTGATGCCCTTCTTAAAATTTCCACCGTGTCGCTACCCGCATACAGTTCCTCGATCTTGCCCCGTTTATGGTGTCCCGTAACGATCAGATCGACCGATTCCTCTTCTGCTGTTGATATGATCTTCGGCAGGGGATTCCCCACGACAATGTAGGCCCCCACTTCCATTCCCTGTTCAAAAAGGCTTTCAGCCCAGTCAATGAATCGGATGTTCGCGATCTCACGCAACTTCGTTTCTTCATCCTTCAGATACCCCTTGCCCCGATGCATGGCAACCTTATCACGTTCAATAACATGCAGAAAGATAACGTGATTGAAGTTTGCCTTCCTCAGGTCCATCAGTGACTGCAGGGCGTCAAACCACAGTTCCTCAAATTGGGTGACAAACAATAATTTTTTTGATTTCATCATTCCACTCGCTTGCATCTTCTGTCCGCGCCGCTCTACCGCGTTCCGCGAGGCATTTCATATAGAGTTTTACTATCCGATAATATTTTTCACCGTTTCGGCGAGTTCATCGGGCTCAACGGGTTTTTCTATGTACACGTCAGGTTCCGGCACGGTCTGATCGCCGAACTCGGTGAGGGCTTCCTGGGAGCGCAGAAACGTCCGCTTCGCGATACCGGAAAGGATTATTACGGGAATCCCCTTCAGAGCATCATCACTTTTCATTTCCCGGTACATGCGGATCCCACTCTGTTTCGGCATCAGCACATCGAGAATGACCAGGTCCGGCTTTTCGCTCTTCGCCAGATCGAGGCCCATTTCACCGTTTCTCGCGATCAACGGCGTGTAGCCGTTCTCCTCAAGTACTGTTTTTACAAATGCAATGATATCAGGATCGTCATCGACGGTCAGAACTTTCTTCGGCATTCTTGCTCCTCCTTCCTTTTTGAGCGCTCTTCGATTACGACGTTCTCAAACCGACTTTCTAAAGGGAAGCCTGATGGTGAACGTCGATCCCTGATCAGACTCGGAAGCCACGTGTATCGTTCCGCCATGCTCATTCACTAATTTCTGCACGACCAGGAGGCCCAGTCCGGTTCCCTTTCCTCCCTTGGTGCTGAAAAAAGCCGTGAACAACTTCCTTTTCACATCGTCGGTCATGCCGCATCCGTTATCGGATACCTCATAGCGGATCATTCCCTCTTCATCTTCGAGATCCGTCGCAACAGTCACATGGTGGCGCTTCTCCATGTTCATGTCATACACGCAGGCATCAACTGCATTTGATACCAGATTGAGAAGCACGCGATGAACCACGTCCGAATCCATGGAGACATCGGCGATTGAAGGATTAAACTTCCGGATTATATGAACCTGATGTTTCCCTGCCTCCATCTCGGTCAGTTCGCAAACATCCTCGGCGATGTCATTTGGTGAGCAGATGACATATTGAGGTTCACGTTCCTTGGAGTAGGAAAGCAGGTCGGCAACCAGGGATGAAACCCGCCGAACGTTCCTCTGGACCATATCCCAGCCCGTTTTTAGCTTATCATTATCGCCCTTGTCAAGGCCAATATTGACAATATATGTACCGCCTTTGAGCCCTGTCAATATGTTCTTGATGTAGTGGGCGAGCCGTGCCGTCGTCTGTCCGATGGCGGCCATTCGCTCGGAATTCACCAGTTCCTGCTGGAGACGTTTGATCTCTCTGAGGTCCTGGAAAAAACCGACACTGCCGATGACCGTGTCGCCCTCGCTCAGGAGCGTCCCTGAAAACCGGGTCGGCACCCCGGTACCCGCCTTGCTGATAATGGTGATCTCTTTCCAGCCCCACCCTTTCTTGTCACGTTTCCGCCGGAATCCTTGCTGAAACTCCGCGGCAATGTCCGCCGGATAGAGATCATCGAATGTCATCTTGCGAACCACATCGATTCGGGCATGCCCGAAGATCTCCTCTGCCGCCGGATTGTAAATGATTATTTCACCCTTTTCATCGGTGGCAACGATTCCGTCATTCGAGCTCTTGATCAGCTTGTCCTGGAAATCCGATTTCCTTTTGACCTCGCCGATCGCCATCTGGCACATGTTCTCAAGGTCCGTCGTATATGCCGCCAATTGCCGGCGGATCTTGATCTTTTCCCGGGCCCGCGTGATGGCGATGCTCAACGCTTCATCACGCACCGGTTTGTTGATGAAATCGGAGGCGCCGAAACGCAGTGACTCTATGGCCGAGTCCATGTCACCATGACCGGTGATCACAATGATCTCCGAGTCGGGATTGATGGATTTGATCCTTCTCAGCACCTCAAGGCCGTCGATGCCGGGCATTTTCAGGTCCGTCAACACAAGCGCCGGTTTTTCTCTTTCGAAGACATCGATTCCTTCTTTTCCTGTCATCGCCGTCATGACGTCGTATCCGTCACTTTTCAATGACAGGGACAGGACCCGGAGTATCGCTTCTTCGTCATCAATTATCAATATCCTGTCTTCGTTCATAGAAAATGCCCTGTCAAACGGTGTTCGTTCCTTCTCACTTGGGTCATGTACTACTTTTTCACGGTGCCGCGGGAAAAGTCAATGTAAACGTGCTTCCTTCGCCCAATTCGCTGTCCACCTCTATGGTGCCTCCGTAGTCCTTGATGATGCCGTAACTGATGGAAATACCAAGGCCTGTTCCCTTTCCCACGTCCTTTGTCGTAAAAAACGGTTCAAATATCTTGTCGCGGATCTCCCGGGGTATCCCCGTCCCGCTGTCATAGACCGTGACGACGACGCGCCCGTTCTCCACAAAGGAACTGATCCTGAGGATTTTCTCGATCTCCTTCGAGGTCGACTGTGCCTCTTTTTCATCAAGGGCATCCCGGGCGTTGGTCACGAGGTTTATGAAGACCTGTTCCAATCGGTTGTGATCGGCGATGATCGGCGGCAGTTCCTCGGACAGTTCAAGCTCAACGGTGATACCATGGACCCGCAGCTGCTGTCCCAGGATCTTGAACACATCATTGATGGGACCATTGATATTTACACGATCCCCCGTGGCCACCTGTGATTTTCTGACGAAATCCTTCATGTGTCGTATGGTCTGGGCGGCCCGCTGAACGTTCTTTTCTATTTCTTCCGCCATGGCAGCCAGGTCTTCATCGCTGATCTTCCGGCCTTTCCTGATCGACTTGATAATGAAGTCCGAAGAGACCTGCATGACGTTCAACGGTTGGCTTATCTCGTGTGCGATACCCGATGCCATCGTTCCCAGGGTCGCCATCTTGCTTGCCTGGATGAGCTGTGTTTCCCGCTCCACATGCTCCGTAACATCGGGCGTATTAATGATGAGACAGTCCTTTCCCATGAAATTGACGGAACTGATATAGATATCCACATAGAACGAAGTTCCGTCCTTCTTCTTATGCATTTTCTTCGGATAAAACAGTGACTGGTCCGGAGCGACGAGCCGTTCCAGCCCCTCAAGCACCTGCTGGTCTATCTGGTACTCGAGGTCTATGAACGAGCGGGACAGAAGCTCGGAGCGAGTATATTTGTAACATTCAAGGGCCGTCGCATTGACGTCCAGTATTTTCAGGGATTCCCTGTCGGCGATTATGATCGGGTTGGGGTCGGCGTCGAAAAGGTTCCGGTATTTCTCCTCGGAAAGCCGCAATTCGGCGTTTGATTCCTCCAGTTCCCGGGTTTTTTCCTTCACCTTGATCTCAAGGCTCTTACCGAACTGTTTCGCTTCATGGTGGAGCCGGGCATTCTCAAGCTCCAGGGCCACGTGGTTACTGATGATCGCCAGAAGATTTTTGTCTTCCTCGGAAAACTCGGTGGTCCGGTGACTTGATATCAAAGCAACCCCGAACGTCACGGCTTCCGACGTGAGAGGAACATATGCCGCCGATCGCAGTCCCTCGATATCGACGAACTCCGGGCAGGGTGCGCTCGCCGATGTCATGTTCTCAAAGAACACGATCTCCTGCCGCCTGGCAATATCTTCGACGATCCTTAAAAATTCCTCGGTCCCGCCGTCCTGGAATGTTTTTTCCCGGTATCCAAAGGTATAACGGCTGCGCAAGCGTCCGTCCTTGCCCATCAGATACACGGCAAGGCTGTCGATATCGAAATTCTGAAATATCTCCTTACCGAAGGCCCTGATCCTGGCATCGGGATCCATGGAAGCGCTCATCGCGGTGGTGATGTTCCAGAGAATGGACAACTGGCGCAGGTGTCGCTCCCGCTCGGCATGAAGAAGCTTTGAATCGGTCCTGTCCCAAAGCGTTTCGATGGCTCCTACAATGTGACCGTCAGGCCCCTTTATGGGGGCCGCAGTAAAATAGATCCACCGGCCGCTTTCACCGATGTGGGGGAAAAACCCTTCCGCTTCGTAAGCTCCGTCTATGAAGGGAGATTTTCTCCCCTTCTCCGGGTAGAATTTTCTGATCTCCTCCTCATTGACATTGTCAACGATCAGGTCCGCCATGATCGGCTTCTCTCCCGAATAAAAGGCCTGCCAGTGCTTCTTGGTACCGATAATATCTTCGGCATGATAACCCGTCAGACGCTCAAGAGCCCTGTTCCAGTGGGTAACCACGTGATTCCTGTTTATGACGAAGGTCGGGATCGTGCTTCCCTGTATGATCTGCAGAAGTGTGCGCTCACGCTCCTGAAACTCCTTCTTCATGATCTCCAGATGTTTTGCCCGCTCCTTGGCAATTATCTGGTACTGGCGGGATATTCCCTTGGCGAGGAGAGCCGATATGAGCAGGAGTAGTATCACCGAAAGGATAAGGATGATGATGACCGTCTTTGTCCATGTCTCCACCTCTTTTTCAACGTTCTGGAAAGCGGAGCTCATGACGGTGGTAAGGTTCTCCACATCGATACCCATTCCCACCCATCCGAACCCGGTCGGCTTCGGATATGTCGGAGAGTAAAAAGGTATCGGCGCATAGGCGACAAATTTGGTATGCCCGGCGAACCGGTAACTCTTGATTCCTGAAAGACCCCTGGCCGCGTCACCGGCTATCTCCGGCAGCGTCTCATCCATGAACCCCAGTTGATGGAGATTCAATACCTCATAGCCTTTTTTCGACATTTCGGCGGCGTTCTCTTCCGTGAGCGGCGCAACAGGCACCCCCCGCTCGTCGAGACCGGCGATATGATAATCGTTGGGATGTGAGATGATTAGGCCGTCCTTGTCGACAAGGTAGGCGTAATTCCCCGTTGCCGTATCAACCTGTGCCACCTGTTCCGCCTGTGTGGGGATGATATGATCGGTGAACTCCGCCAGGTGCCGGATATCCAGCGCAAGGGTGATCATGCCGGCGAATTCCCCGCCCTCGTACAGCGGAGTGGCGAAACGAAGGATGCCCGTGAATGTTTTCCCCGATTCGAAGGCGCGCCGGTCGACATACCACCCCGTTACGGGAGATACATAGATCTCTCCAGCCTCGAGTTCTTTCGTCTCACTGAAATATCGTTCTGATCGGTATGTAGTGTTCTCGGGTCTGCTGATATCCCTCAGGTTCTGCCGGGACACGATGGTTCCATTTTCTATCCTGATACGCTCATGCCCTTCCTTATCTATAAGCGACATTTCAGCATAGAGAGGTACCATCACCGTGATGAATTCGTCACCCCGTTTTACCCATAGTGAGCCCTTCTTGTCGGTCACGAAGGAACGGAAGGCTTCATTCGACCTGGGGATAATGGTCGCCACGCGCATATCACCGCGCCGTTCCTCCAGGAATTTTGCCACATCCTCGGCCGTGTTGACGGCACGCATCCTGATCTCGTTCTGGAACTGTTCATCAATGACCGCCGAAGCGTGCTGTTTCGTTGTGTGACCGACCTCGAATATGCCGGTATAGATGAGAAGGACCAGGAGAGACAGGGGAATCACGATGAGCAGAAAGAATATGCGGGCCATGTCAAATACCCTGGCCATGGTCTGTTCACGCTCGTTGTGCTGTTCCGCCATGATTCACCCTTGCTGTTGAAACGGCCTTCCTGCAGCTTTTTCGCGTCTTGCCCGTCCTCCGGTCACCCGCTCCCCGTTTTTCGAAAACATCAGCCGCCGGCACCCAGGGCATACCGGGCCGTCATTTTCGCAAGCTCGAGGAAAAATCCGGGATGGATGAACAGAAGGAACGAACAGGCTGCCGTCAGAACCGGCGGTATGATCGCAAAGAGCGGTCCCTCATCCATTCGCGTGTTTTCGTCGAAATACTTCCCGCTCGCGAAGAACGCGTCATAGGTAATAGGCAGAAAATAGGCGGCATTCAGAAGCGAACTGGTGAGGATGACAACCAGTATGGGAAGTTGTTCCGCCTCGATACATCCCAGTGCAAGGAACCACTTGCTGATAAATCCCCCAAAGGGGGGTATACCGATAACGCTGAGGGAACCGAAGAAAAACGCCGCCATCGTTATGGGCATTTTTCTGCCTATTCCCTTCATGTCGCTGATCTTTTTCAGTCCCGTATTAACGATTATGGCCCCGGCGCAAAAGAAGAGAGTGATCTTTCCAAATGCGTGCATGACTATGTGTATGGTCCCGCCCGCTATGCCGAGAACGCTCAGAAGCGCTCCTCCCATCACGATGTATGATAACTGGCTGACCGTAGAATAGGCCAGTCGAGCCTTCAGGTCGTCCTGTCTCAGGGCGAAGAGTGAACCGACGATGATCGTCACCGATATGACGTAGAGGAGACCCGTATCAAGCTTGAGGCTGTGCATGAACTCTATCCCGAACACGTGCAGGCAGATGCGCAGGACGGAAAAGACGCCGACCTTGACAACCGCCACCGCATGGAGAAGAGCGCTCACCGGCGTCGGCGCCACCATGGCCGACGGCAGCCATGAATGTATCGGCATGATCGCCGCTTTCCCGACACCGGCGATATACAGTATGAAAAGGACCACCATGAGCCCGTCGCCAGCCTTCCCCGCGAGAATCCCCTGATCAGTGAAATCCAGGGTCCCCGTCAGGACATAGGTGATGATGATCGCCGGCAGCAGGAAGGCGATTGATGTCCCCATGAGATAGGCGAGATACTTTCTTCCGGCGAATCGGGCCTCGGAGTCCTGATGGTGAGTGACCAGTGAGTATGTCGAAAGTGACAGCATTTCATAAAAAAGGTAGAGTGTGAGGAGATTGGCCGCAAAGGCGACACCGATCGCCGACGAAAGTGCCAGGGCAAAAAAGGCAAAGTACCTGGTCTGTGAATGTTCCTTCAGCGGCCGCATGTAGCCGATTGAGTAAAAAGTGGTCACGATCCACAGGGAAGACGCGACGATGGCGAACATCATCCCCAGGGAATCGACCCTGAAAGCAATTCCCACACCGGGAAGAACATCAACGAGGTTGTATACAATGCGGGTGCCCCCAAGGACGGCCGGGAGCATTGAAATGACGATGCAGAATTTTATGAGGGCGATGACAACGCTGCAGAACTCCCGCAGGTTGGGACTGCGTCCGACGGCAATGATAAGAAGGGAGCCGAAAAGTGATACGGCAACAGCCAGCAGGGGCTTGATGGAAGTAATGGTATCCATGTAAAGCGTCTCCTCCACGTGAATGGGAACGATAGTACTCTTTCATGAACGGACGCATCGACGGCCGTTCATGTGTTGTTCAGATGATTTTGTATATCGCCAAAGTTCGAGTATCGGATGCACTCCTTACCATTTTCCAAACATTTTTCAAAGAGGATACTTTTTGCAAAAACAAAATCCGCCTCGCGGGAGGGGCACACGTCAGAATGACCGTCACCGACATATACCACCGTGTCGAATTCTTCCCGGTATTTTCTCAGAATGGACAGCTTGCAATTTCCGCATCGACGGCACTCTTCATTGAAATGGGGAAATCTGACGGATATGTTCCCGTTTTCATGAAATACGGCACAATTCGAGTAAACAGGTATGGTTTCAAGGCCGATCGTTTCGAGAACCGCTCGAATATAGAAATCAAGACCGTCGGAAACGATGATGAAAGAAAATCCCTTCTCTTTACAGAACCGGTGAAAGTCTTTGAAATAGGGGTCGACCTGTACACGGGCCATGACATACCGCGTGATCTCTTCTCTTGAGACAGAGAAAAGCGCCGCGATCATCTCATAGGCATGACGCGAACCGATCTCGCCGGCGCAATAGGCCCGGTTGATCTCCTCCCAGCCGTCGCCGGCATAGCGGGTGATAACGTCATGCCCCATGTCATTCGCCGCTATGGTACCGTCGAAATCACTGATTACAAGGGTTTTCCCCCACGCTTTGTTCATGCTCATTTTCAGGAACCGCTCATCCCGGTCCCGGCCTGCCTGAAGTATCCGGGATCACCCTGCCGGATCATTTGTCCTCCCTGCCGACGGGTTGCAGAAAGGGTTTCACGAGATCGATCGGTATGGGGAAAAGTGTCGTCGAATTGTTCTCCGCGGCGACGAGCGCAAGTGTCTGGAGGTATCGCAACTGCAAAGCTATCGGCTGCTCCGCAATCACTTTACCGGCGTCTGCCAGCTTCTGAGCCGCCTGGAATTCGCCTTCCGCACTGATGACCTTCGCCCGCCGATCCCGCTCGGCCTCGGCCTGTTTTGCCATGGCACGCTGCATTTCCTGGGGAAGATCGATATGCTTCACTTCCACGGTTGTGACCTTAATGCCCCAGGGATCGGTGCTGCGGTCGAGAATTTCCTGGAGGTGGGTATTGATCTTTTCCCTCTCCGACAGGAGTTCGTCCAGTTCGACCTGGCCGCAGACACTCCTTAGTGTCGTCTGGGCGAGCTGTGACGTGGCATAAAGAAAATTCTCCACCTGGATGACGGCATCATTCGCGGACATGACCCGGAAATAGATAACGGCGTTGACCTTGATCGACACGTTGTCCCGGGTGATGACATCCTGTGGCGGCACATCCATAGTGATGATCCGCATATCTACCTTCACCATACGGTCGATTACGGGGATCAGTATGATCAGCCCCGGTCCCTTGGTATCGATGATCCGGCCGAGCCGGAATATGACGCCACGTTCGTATTCATTAAGAATCCGAATGGCAGCCGCCAGGAACATGACGACGAGCACCACGATGGTAATAATGGTATACATGATATCTACCCTCCTCTATTCATTTCGAACCATTAACGACTTCGTAAAACATCCATATGCCGCGTCCTTATCCTTCTTTCTTCGGTACGACCTTACAAAAAGGATCAGGACGTTTTTTCCACCGTCAGGTTCAATCCCTCAACACCGGTCACCACGACAGGTTCACCCTTTTCGATGGGTCCCTCACTCCTCGCATTCCACAGTTCACCTTTTATCAGGACCTTCCCTTCTTCATGAATATCGGTGGCTGCGGTTCCCTGATGTCCGATCATGGCCTCCCTCCCGGTCACCGGTCTCCGAAGCTGAGCCCTGACGGCGAGAGATATGACGGCGATGAAGAAGAGAGACACGAACGTAATGGTCGGGATCATGACCCTGAAGGACACTTTCAGGGCGGGAATGGGCGACTCGAATAGCATCAGTGACCCCAGAACCAGAGAGATGATCCCGGCGACGGTCAGCATTCCGTGGCTGACCACCTTGATCTCGGCCACGAAGAGTATGACGGCGAAGATGATAAGTACGATCCCGGCGTAGTTCACGGGCAGTGTCTGCATGGCGAAGAAAGCGAGAATCAGGGATATGCCGCCGACCACACCGGGAAGGATCGCGCCGGGATGGGCAAACTCGAAATACAGTCCGGCAAGTCCTATCATCAACAGGAGATACGCAATATTCGGGTCGCTGAGCGTCACCAGGATCTTGTCCCGGATCCCCATTTCACGCTCGTCGAGAAGCGCGCCCGCCGAACGCAGGACCACCTCCCCCTCCGGTAACGAAACCGCTCTCCCGTCCATCTTCTGGAGAAGCTCCGTTGGCGTGCCGGCAATGATATCGATGACATTGATGTTTCGTGCTTCTTCCGCTGTTATGGAAACACTTTCCCTAACTGCCTGTTCCGCCCACTGTGCGTTCCTTCCCCGTTTTTCCGCGATACCGACCGCATAGGCAACGGCATCGTTTTCGACCTTTGCGGCCATTGTTTCATCCATCTTGCCGCCGATCCCAAGGGCGACAGGATGCGCCGCCCCGATATTCGTACCTGGTGCCATGGCAGCGATGTGCGCCGACATGGTTATCATGACACCCGCTGATGCGGCCCGTCCCCCCGACGGATATACGAAGACAATAACGGGGATCCGGGAACCAAGTATTTCCTTGACCATATCTCTCATGGCCAGATCAAGGCCGCCCGGTGTATCAAGAAGGATAATGATGCCGTCGGCACCCTCTTCCTGCGCTTCCCCAATATTCCTGATGACATATTTCGCCACCGCCGGTGTAATGGCGGAATGGACGGTGATCATGTTAAAGACCGGTGTCTCCGCCCGGGCGCTCACAGGGCACGCACCGAGCCACCCGATGATCATCATGATACCTGCCGTTATCAAAAGAGAAGATCCCATTCTTTTCATTGCACCACTCCCTGAGGGCCGTGAACCGGCCCTGCTTTCATGACATGCCCAGCTCTTTCATGATCAACCTGACATCGCTCCATACCTGCTTCTTTTCACCGGGATTCCTCAGCAGATAGGCAGGGTGATAGGTCGGCATGAGCTTTATGCCTTGATAGACATGAAAAGTCCCCCGAAGCTTTGATATGGGTGTGTCCGTCTTCAGAAGCGTTTTTGCGGCGAATGTGCCGAGGGCGCAGATGACTCGCGGCCGGATCGCCTGAAGCTGCTTGACGAGGAACGGTTCACAGATAGTTATTTCATCCTGCAGCGGGTTTCTGTTTCCCGGCGGACGGCATTTCAGAATGTTGCAGATATATACGTGATCCCGTGAAAGTCCCATTGCCTCTATGATCCGAGTCAGAAGCTGTCCGGCCCTGCCGACGAAGGGACGACCCTGAAGGTCTTCCTGCTCACCCGGCGCTTCTCCAACGAACACCAGTTCCGCCCGTTCACTCCCCTCTCCGAACACAAGGTTTCTTCGCGTTTTGGAGAGGGGGCACCGCCGGCAATCGCCCAGTTCCGCGCGAACCTGCGCTAGCGTCACGACGGACGGCGGATATTCCGGAACCTGTTCCATCGTTGTCGAGTCACCCTGCACGGCTTCCGTGACATCCGATACTTCCCGGTATTCAAGCGCCACACCATGTCCCTCGTTCACGGAATCCGCGACCCACGGTTTCAGGGCCTTCACCAGGGAGAGGAGCTCACCTTTCGGGTCCATCTTTTCGCCTTTCGTCGAGCAGTTTTTTTACACGGTCCAGGATCGCTCCCGCCACTTCTCTTTTCGTCATAATGGGCAATGCCTCCACTGCTCCCCGCCTGTGGATTATTTTCACGATGTTCGTGTCGTACCTGAATCCCGCACCCTCCGTCCCCAGGTCGTTCGCCACGATAAAGTCCATGTTCTTTTCCTTCAATTTTTTCCTGGCGTTCTTTTCAAGTTGTTCCGTTTCCATGGCAAAGCCGACCAGGATACGATCCCCTTTCTCTTTGCCGACCTCGGCAATGATGTCGGGGTTTCTTTCGAGCTGCAGGGTCAGCGTGTCTTTCCCCTTCTTTATTTTTTGTTCCGATACGACGGATGGACGGTAATCGGAAACGGCCGCCGCCTTGATAATGACGGAGGAGTCACGCACATGAGCAAGAACGGCCGTTCTCATTTCCTCAGCGCTCATAACATTTACGCAGGTGACCCCGCCGGGTACCTCCAGGTCCGTGGGACCGCTGACAAGGATCACGGAGGCGCCCCTTTTCTTTGCCTCCGCCGCAATGGCGTATCCCATTTTCCCCGATGAATGGTTCGATATGTACCTCACGGGGTCCATGGCTTCCCGTGTGGGACCGGCGGTCACCAGTACCCGCTCACCTGAAAGGTCACCGGGAGTTACGATGGAGTCGATCTCCTCGATGATGGCTTCAACAGGGGGCAGACGTCCCGGACCTTCCGTCCCGCAGGCCATCATGCCGCTCCGGGCATCGAGAATGAAATAGCCCAGGGAAACAAGTTTTTTCATGTTCTCCGTGACAATGGGATTTGTGTACATACGGCTGTTCATGGCAGGACACAGCAATACCGGGGCTTCCGTGGCCATGATCGTCGTTGACAGGAGGTCATCGGCAAGGCCCGCGGCGATCTTGCCCAGGATGTTCGCCGTGGCCGGCGCCACGACCATGATGTCGGCCGACCTGGCCAGTGATATGTGACCGATCTCCCATTCACCGATCGGGCTAAACATGTCCGTATGTACCTGATTGCCCGTCAGGGCCTGAAGGGTCAGGGAAGATATGAACTTTTCGGCATTTTCGGTCATTATCACCGTTACGGTATCGCCGCGCTTCACGAGCTCCCGGGCAAGTTCAGCCGATTTATAGGCTGCGATCCCTCCCGTAATTCCCAGGACTATGTTCTTTTTTTCTTTCATGAACGAACGTATCGCCATCCTTTCCTGAATAAAGGATCTCTCCATATCTCTCAGTTGGTGTCGGTGTCTGTCCGATGTCCACGACAGGCCCCTTGACAGGACCCGGTTTTTCTGTTGATAGTAGGGCTCATTGAAAACAGGCCCGAAAAAACCTCATCAGCCTCAAACCGGCGGAGATATGTGAAAAACTGTGAAAATATAACAGTGATCAGGTGTAAGGTCAATGAATTAAGGGCCGTCGGAGAGCACCATTCCGAAGTTCGACGCTTCGTTTCTCAAAATCAATCTTAAGGGGAGTCAGATATGAAAAAGTACCGTACCATGCTCATCTTAACCTTCATTATTGTTCTCGCGTTGGGCGCATTCTGGTTCTTCTTCACCTACTGCGAGGGGGAAAAACCATCCATAGTTATGGAATCCTTCAACGGCGTGATCGGAACCGAGGGACGGATAACGATCGATTTCATCGATACGAAGACGGGCCTTCGTGATATCGCCGTTTCAGTGACACAGGAAGAAAACAAACATGTGCTTCATTCACTTACCTATCGGATGCGCGGAATCCATCACGAAACCGTCAGGATAGCCATACACCCCGGGGATATTCCCCTGAAGGACGGACGGGCGCGCCTCGATATGTCGGCCGTTGACTACTCTCTCAGAAAAAATACCTGTCATGCGACCCTGGATGTCGTCATTGATACCACACCTCCTCGGATAGACCCGGTTTCCACGCAGCATTACCTTAACATGGGCGGTTCTGGTGTCGCCCTCTATCATCTCTCCGAAGAAAACACCACAACGGGAATACTCGTCGGTGATGACTACTTTCAGGCATATCCATTCGTCATCAATGGGGCGAAGGGATATGTCTGTTACTTTGCCTGCCCCCTCGAGCTCGAGGAAAACGATATCAGTCTCAACATCATCGCGGAAGACGCAGCGGGCAATCGTTCTCTCTGCTCACTTCCCCATCATGTCCGCGACAGGAAATTCAAACGTGACACCATGAACATCAGCATGAGCTTCCTGGAGAAAAAAATGCCCGAATTTCGGAGGATGATCAAGGGTATGGAGCAGGCATCCCTTCTCGAGGTGTTCAGGTATGTCAATGATACGATGCGACAGGATAATTTCAAAACAGTTCAGCAGATCTGCAGTACATCTGAACCGCGGCAACTGTGGGAAGGAACGTTTCTCAGGATGAAGAATTCCGCCCCGATGGCCCTGTTCGGGGACCGGCGTACCTATTGCTGCGAGGGGAGCGATCTGGGAAAAAGCGTACATCTCGGTGTCGACCTTGCCTCGGTCCAATGCGCTCCCGTTGAGGCAGCGAACACGGGAATGGTCGTGTTCGCCGATTACCTCGGCATATACGGAAATACGGTTATCATTGACCACGGCCTCGGGCTTTTCAGTTTTTACGCGCACCTTTCATCGATAAATGTAGCAACGGGCGAAGGGATCAACAGGGGTGACATTATCGGAAAGACGGGAACTACGGGCCTGGCAGGCGGTGATCACCTGCACTTCGGCATGTACGTCGGGAACAGGTTCGTCAATCCCCAGGAATGGTGGGACCCCCACTGGATCCGGGACAATGTGACGAAGAAGATGGAAGGGATTAACGGATTAACGGATTAACGGATTAAGGGATTAAGGGATTAAGGGATTAAGGGATTAGGGGATTAGGGGATTAGGTAATCCGTAACCCGTAACCCGTAACCCGTAATCCGTAACCCGTAATCCGTAATACCGTTTTACCCCCTCCCGATATCCCGATGATTGATGGTTACTGAATATTCCTTGCCGGCGAAGTGCTGTGCGAGTTGGTTGAGAATGACCACGGAGCGGTGTTTTCCACCGGTGCAGCCGATGGCGATGGTCAAATAGGATTTCCCCTCCTTTTCAAAAAGCGGCATCAAGAAATCAACCATATCGAGGAGTCGCTTGACAAAACGTTTCGTGTCGGCCCATTTCATGACATACTGTTCCACTTTCTCGTCGTTACCGTCGTACTTCTTCAGGTCTTTGACAAAATAGGGGTTGGGGAGGAACCGTACATCAAACACCATGTCCGCTTCCAGAGGAAGTCCGAAGCGGTAACCGAAGGACATCAGGTGAACGGTCATCTTTTTCCCTTCGGCGGGTGCGAGATAATACTGCTGAACCAGTTCCTTCAATTTATGTACATTGTAGTGAGATGAATCGAGAACGGTGTCGGCCATTTCTCTCAATGGCGCGAGCGAAAGGCGTTCAACCTTGATACTTTCAAGAATGGAGCCTTTTTCGGAAACCGGATGGACCCGGCGTGTTTCACTGAACCGGTGAAGGAGTTCCTCATCACCTGCTTCGAGAAAGAGAATTTCTATTCTGAACTTTCTTTTTTTGAGACGTGAGATCACCTCGAGATAATTTTCAAGGAAATATTTTTCCCGCAGGTCCATGACAATGGCCACTTTTGATATCTCGCTCGTGGCACCCGACTGCATTTCAAGAAATTTTTCCAGGAGAAGGATGGGGAGGTTGTCGACACAAAAAAAACCGATATCTTCAAGGGCCCGGAGAGCGGTGCTCTTTCCTGACCCGGAGAGACCGGTTACGATGACGACCCGAAGATTCTTCATAAGAATCACTGACACGTATGCAGGTTGTAAAAAAACAGAATTCCAGACCGGCACCGGTCACATGCCGGGACATCCGCATTAGAGAAACGATCTGTCCTTCTTCTCTATTATCGAATATATCTCCTGCGCAGAGGAGGCTTTCATCAGGTCACTTCGAAAATCCCCGTCTTTCAGCATCCGCGATATCTTTGCCAGCGCCTTGAGGTGCTGCCCCGCGGAATTTTCAGGCGCCATCAGAAGAAAGAAGAGGTGTACGGGTTTCCCGTCAAGAGAATCAAAATTGACGCCTTCGGTGCTTCTCCCGAATGATATGATGAGGCCGTCCAATCCCCCCAGTTTTCCGTGGGGGATGGCGATACCGTCACCGATGCCGGTACTGCCGAGTTTCTCCCGGTCAAGAAGGACCGACACCATCCTGTCACTGTCGACGCTGATGTTCTCTTTCTTGAATATTTCTGAAAGTTCGACGAGGACCTCCCGTTTTGTTCTTGATTTCAGTTCGTCTATAACAAACTGTTCCTTCAATAATTCAATAATATACATGCTCTTCTCGTTCCCGTCCCCTGGATTGACGGTAATCACGAATGGTTTCAGTTCGTTTCTATCAGCGTGAACCCTCCGTCATCCCGACGATAGATCACGCTGACCGCCTCAGAGGCACTGTCACGATAGATAAAAAATCTGTTCTTTGATTCTTCCAGCATCAGAACCGCATCGTCAAGCGACATCGGTTGCAGGGTCATTTTTTTGACTTCCACATTTCGAGAGGGTTCATCGACATCTTCAAAGGCAACATCCTGACCTCCTCCCGGAAATGGTTCTTTCCTGGCCCTGACAGCGTTGTCCTTGTGGTTTCTCGTTTTTTCCCTGATTTTTTTGATCTGCCGTTCTATCTTGTCGGTCACGGTATCAACGGCAAGTACCATTTCCTTGGCCTCTTCCCTTCCGTTGACATTCATACCCTTGGCAAGGATCTTTATTTCAGCCACATTTCTGAATTTTTCAACTGAGAGGGTTACCTGCGCTTCCACCGGCTTGTCGATATATCGTTCCAGCTTCGACAATCTTTTACTGACATAGTCTTTCAGCCAATCTTCGGCGTCCGTGTTCCGAAATGTCACTGATATGTTCATAGACATGCCTCCTTCTACGGTACATCCATAAAACAAAATTCCGGGATACCTCCACCGGAAATGTTTTCAGGAAAATGACACGGTTGTCTCTCGGCAACAAAGCATCGTCTTATAGGGGAGATGAGGTAAAAAGTCAATATCTTTCCCTTTAAAAAAATTTTTTTCGTTTTGATGAAGGAATGATGCCCATCATTTCTCTATACTTGGCAACCGTTCGCCGGGCGATGGAAATATGCTGCTTTTTCAGGAGTTCGACGATCCGACTATCGTTACAGGGGTTTTTGGGGTCTTCTTCACTGATTATTTTTCGGATCGCCTCCTTGACACTTTCCGATGCGATAGTGTCCCCGTCGGTCTTGCTGATCCCGCTGTTAAAGAAATACTTGAGCTCGAACATCCCTCGCGGGCAATGCATGTATTTATTCGTCGTTACCCTGCTTATGGTCGATTCGTGCATTCCCACGTCGTCGGCTATATCCCTCAGTACCATCGGTTTCAGACAGGAAATCCCCTTGTCGAAAAAGTCCCTCTGGTGGTTGACGATGCTCTCCGACACACGATAGATCGTTTTCTGCCTCTGCTGTATGCTTTTTATGAGCCATGTGGCCGATTGCAGTTTTTCCTTGATATATGCCTTGCATGATTCTCTCTTGCTGTTGCTTTCGCCATCGGTCAGGATTCTCCGGTAAAAATCGCTGATGTGCAGGCGCGGCAGCCCATCGTCGTTCAGGACGATCCGGTAGTCGTCACCCACCTTGAACACGAACACATCGGGCACGATATACTGCGGCCGCTCTTCATTGTACACCAGCCCCGGACGCGGATCGAGGCTGCTGATAACCCGCACGGCCTCCTGGACCTCCTCGATAGTGACTTTCTGTTTTCGCGCGATACTATGATAGTTCTTTGTTTCCAGGTCCTTCAGGTGCTCCCGTATGATCCTTTCGGCAAGGGGCGTATCGACCACAAGAGAGGTGATCTGGAGCAGGAGGCATTCCTGCAGATTCCGCGCGGCGATACCGGGAGGATCGAATTCCTGCACTTTTTTCAGGACGGCTTCCGCCGCCTCGGGTGTTACGGCTTCGATTGCGGCGATCTCTTCCACGGTGGCTTTCAGGTAGCCGTTGTTGTCAAGATTGCCGATGACCTGACGTCCGATCCGCTTTTCTTCTTCATCAATTCGTGAAAGATTGAGCTGCCACAGGAGGTGATCCGTCAGTGAGGCGGTTTGTGTGAGCACGTTCTCCAGGGGAGGCGCCTCTCCTTCCTCCCGATAGTAATTCACGCCGACGGGACCGAAATCTTCGAGGTATCCGTCCCAGTCGAACTCATCACGACCGTCGCCCTCACCGGTGATCTCGGGGGTTTTTTCTTCGGCCTTGAACTCGTCGATCTCCGGGGCCGCTTCGGTCTTTATGTCCTCTTCATAGGTGCGCTCCTCCAGAAGGGGGTTCTGCTCCATTTCCTGGTTGATCGCATCGATCAGTTCGATCCGGGAAAGTTGCAGCAGCTTGATGGACTGCTGCAATTGCGGGGTCATGATCAACTGTTGCGTCAGTTTTAAATGTTGCTTTAATTCAAAGGCCATTATTTCTACCAAAACATCCTGTGTTCGCTGCCGGGACACGACAACCCCCGGCATACCATCCTGCCCTACAGATCAAAATCCTTGCCGAGATAAAAGGTGCGGGCCACCTCGCTGCCGGCGATGTCGACAGGATCACCCTCGATCAGGATGGTCCCCTCGTTGACTATGTACGCCCGGTCACAGACCTTGAGAGTTTCTCGAACATTATGGTCCGAGATCAACACCCCGATCCCGCGCTCCCTGAGCTTTCTGATAATGTTCTGAATGTCGGCAACCGCGAGCGGATCAATCCCGGCGAAAGGTTCATCGAGAAGCATATAGCGTGGTGACGTTACCAGCGCCCGGGTTATCTCGACACGGCGGCGTTCACCCCCTGAAAGCGAGTACGCCATATTATCCGCCAGATGAGTGAGATCCAGTTCCCGCAGAAGCTGCCGGAGCTTTTCCTTTTTTTCCTCATCACTTCCCGGAAGGGTTTCAAGTATCGCTTGAACGTTATCCCTCACGGTAAGTTTTCTGAATACCGAGGGCTCCTGGGGAAGATAATTAATTCCCTTGCGCGCCCTGAGATACATGGGATCCAGGCTGATATCCCCGCCGTTCAGGAGGACCCTGCCTGAATCAGGCCTGATAAGCCCAACAATGATGTAAAACGTCGTTGTCTTTCCCGCACCGTTGGGCCCGAGAAGCCCGACAACCTCGCCCTGTCGTATGGACATGGTTACATCATTGACGACCGTTCTGCCGTTAAACGACTTTACCAGTGATTCCGCTGTCAGCATCATTGGGCCGGTCCGCCATCATGTTCGGGGCTTTTCCCCCCGGACTCGTTCTCCTGTGCCGGATAGATCGTGGCCCGAACTCTCTTACCGTCGGAACTTTCAACGGTTCCCCGGTTCTCGGAGAGGAATATGATCATCCGTTCTCCCTGGATGACCTGCGTACCCTCCTGCATCACGACGTCTCCCGTAACCGTGATCGTCTGGTCCCGGTTTGAAAAGAGCGCGTTGTTCCCCCTCACGAGCTTTTCGCCCTGTCGGATCTCCACATTTCCCCGGGCTTCGATCCTCTCAATGGCGCTGTTCTCCGTAATACCCTGACGAACCGTATCCGGTGTTCCCCCCTGTTCATCCGAATAATACAGATAGAGGGAATCGGATTTCATTGTCACGTCATCGCGGTTCACGACGACATTACCGGAAAACACCACCAGCCTGTCATCCTCGTATGCATCGAGGCGATCGGAGAGTATCGTTATCGCATTCCCCTGCTGTGTCTGCATCGAATGAAGAACTGGCGGGCTGAGAAATACCGGGATGATGAAAACGATCAGGTATATAAATATGTTATGTTTTCTGAACATGCAGTCCCTTCACCGCTTCTCCCTGATGTTTCATTCCCTCTATCCGGGCACGGACATGGGAAGTCATCTCAAGCCTCCTGTCCCTGAGGAACAGTGTCATACCACCACCTTCTATCGTCATGGTCCGGTTCTCGACGATCACCGGTCCCTCCGCTGATATTTCCTTTTTTTCCGCTTTGTAAAGTGCCTGTTCCGTTCGTATTTCCTCATTCTGATCGGAACGTACGACCACGTTCCCATATACTTCGATATTGCCGGTGTCGGTATGGAGGGTCCCTTCCCGAGCCGTCAATACATAGGCGGCCCCGTGAGATGTGATGAGGCGGATACGGACGTTCTTGAAGATCGACAGGTTCTCCTGCTTCATATAGGTCGCCTGATCGGCTCCTATTTCCCAGGAAGCATCCGGATCACCGACTTCCGTAAAATGAACATCCGTTATCTGAAGATTGACATTATCAGGAAGGATGGTGAGAGCCACCCCGCTCATTTTCCCCTGGGAAAGAACCATCAGTGCCGCGAAACCAACTATGATTACGAGAATGATTCCCGTAAAAACTTTTTTCATCAAGGGTAGTACCGCATTCCATACTAAATTTTATTGAAAAATATAGCATTCAGTCCTCGTTATGTAAAGGCATATGACCGGTTTCCTCCATACTGTATCGTTCGGTCACGGTATGCCAATTCCCCTGTATTTTCAGGATCAGATCACAGACCTCCCTGACCGCTCCCTCACCTCCCCGTGTTGCGGTCACATAATGAGCCCGTTGCCTCACATAATCGGGCGCATCGGCGACGGCAATCGCAAAACCCACTTTTCGGAAAACAGGTATGTCCACCACATCATCACCCACATAGGCGACCCGCTCACCGCTTAAACCACGATCCTCGAGGATCTCATCGAGCACCCGTCCCTTGTCCTTGATACCCTGATATACCCCACCGACACCGAGCTCATTGGCCCTGTGCTCAACAACGCGGGATGTTCTTCCCGTCAGGAAAAGGACCTCTATACCCGAACGCATGAGCAGTTTCAGTCCATGGCCGTCCCTGACATGAAACTGTTTAGACTCCGCTCCCTGATCATCAATGATGATCCGTCCATCCGTCAGCACCCCGTCCACATCGAGGATCAGCAGGGCAACCGGAGCTACGCGCCGCCGTATATCATTCTTTTTCTCGTTCATAATGTATTCTCTTCACCGTTTCATCGATTTCTTTCAGGATCTTCAGTATGTCGGGAAGTTCTGCCATTGCAATTGAATTAGGACCGTCACAGAGCGCCTTGTCGGGCCGCTCATGGACTTCCATGAAAATCCCATCGACACCGACCGCGGCCGCCGCCCGCGCCAGGTGAAAGGCCATTTCCCGGTCCCCGCCCGAGCATGTCCCCGCACCACCGGGTGACTGGACACTGTGTGTCGCATCGAAAACCACCGGGGAACCGAACCCTCTCATCAGTGGGATGGACCGCATGTCGGCCACAAGGGTATTATAGCCGAAGCTCACACCGCGCTCGGTTACCATTACGCGCTTATTGCCCGCCGCAAAGACCTTTTCGATCACCTGCGATATGTCCCAGGGTGCCAGAAATTGTCCCTTCTTTATATTGACGATGGCCGCACGTCGGGCCACTTCCATGACAAAATCGGTCTGCCTGCAGAGAAAGGCAGGGACCTGCACGACATCAAGTACATCGCATGCGGCTTCTATTTCCTCGAAGCGGTGTACATCGGAAAGTACGGGAACGGACATTTCTCTCTTGACCCTGTTCAGTATTCTGAGACCCTCCTCAAGCCCCGGTCCCCGGTACGAATCCTTTGATGTGCGGTTCGCCTTGTCGAAGGATGACTTGAAAATGAACGGTATCCCCAGTGTCCCCGTCAGATCTTTCAGAAACTCCGCCGCCGACAGAGTGGATTCCTCGTTCTCGATAACACAGGGACCCGCGATGAGAACGAAGGGTTCGTCGCCTCCTATGGAAAAATCCTTCAGACGGATCTTCTTCATCACTGACTTCCCCCGTGTTTCTGCTGCAACATCTTTATCTTCATGGTCGTCATCTTTTGTGCCGCCTCCGCGGCCCCCGGATTTATCTCATGGGCGTTCCGGTACATTTCGTAAGCTTCCTCGAACATTCCTTTTTTCTCATAGATCGATCCCATGCCGAAATAGATGGAATCATCCTCCCGGTCATATCGAAGCGCCGCTTCATAATTTTTGAGAGCCCGATCATTATCGCCTTTCAATCCGTAAAGATATGCAAGGTTCGCATAAAAATCGGCCCGTTTTGAATCGATTTTTATCATGTCCCGATAGGCGGCGATAGCTTTATCATACTTTTTCGTTTTCATATAGTATTGCGCGAGATAGGTAAGAACCTCTTCATCGCGGTGTGATGCGTTGTATTTTTCGAACTGCGACACGGCGGCCTTTTCATTTCCCGTTTTTCTGTAGGACAGGGCCAGGGCATATCTGACCGCGTCGCTTTTCATCCCGCCCTGCACTGCTTTTTCAAGACTTTTCACGGCATTTTTGTAATCTCCAAGAGCGGAGTTTGCAATGCCGATCCCGGCGTGTGCTTCGAGGTTGTCAGGGTCACCGGCGAGTATTTTTTTATACAGGTCCCGCGCATCCTCATAATCTTTTTCCCGCAGTCTGAGGGCCGCGAGCTTCGACAGGGCATCCCCGTCGTTCGGCTTCAGTTCGAGGACCTTGGTATACAGGTCGACCGCCTCCTTGAAACGCTTTGCTTTTTCATAGGCCGTCGCAAGGTTGTAACGGATTACGGCGTCTTTGGGACTGAGGGACAGAGCCTTTTCGTAGTTTGCGATCTCTCTCGTCACGTTCCCAAGACCGCTGTAAGCAAGGCCGATATTAGCGTAGGCCGCGGCATTGCTCGGCTGCCTGGCAATGATCTTCCGATACAGTTCCACTGCATTGTCATATTTCCTGGTCCTCAGATAGGCATCGGCAAGTGCGCTCATGACAACCACATTACCCGGCATGCTCGAGAGGACCTGCTCATATTCGCCTATCGCATCGGCGGTCTCCCCCAATTTTTCGTAAGCCTCCGCAAGCCGATACCGGACTTCGATCATTTCCGGATTCAATTTCAGAGAAACCCGATAATTCGCCGCCGCCCGTTTCCAGTTTTCCAGCTTCCCGTAAGCATAGGCGATATTCGCGTATGCCCCGTCATCCCTGGGGTTAAGTCGAATGATCCGGCGGTAGACGGGCAGGACCTCCTGATACTTTGCCCGTTCCAGATAGAGCCGGGAAAGTTCTATCAGAGAAGGAAGGTCATCCGGTTTGAGCTTCAGGACCTTCTCATATTCCGCAATCCCTTTCTCCTGTGCTCCTGACACCACATACAGATGGGCCAGAGTTTTTCTCACGGCAATATCTTCCGGTTTCATTTCAACGGCCCGTTCGAGGTAATCGATGCGTGATGTTTCTTCCTCTGATTGTTTGGCAAAGCGCAGCCAGTCCTGTGCGGTAACGGAAATGATCATGGGTATCGCCGCGATTGCCTTCCCCCTGTAATTGACGACGATATTCATGTTACTTTCATGTTTTCCTGAAACGACCTGATCGATGAGCGCCTGCCCCTGGAGCAGTCTTCCCAGGTCATCCCCGGTCCCGATCCCCTCAACATCGACGGTTATGCCCCGGTTGAAAATCGAATCGGTGGAAATGTCCTTGACGACGAACTCATCCCGATAGGTGACCTCAAATGAGTCTCCTTCTGTGAGCCGGAAGTCTTCTCCGTTTTTCTCGACGACAAGAAAATATAATCCCGGTCGTTCTCCCATGACCGTGCAGAAAAAGGCGTTTCGTGCCCGGCCGCAGAGATCCGCGGCCCGGTCCACAACTCCCGGAACGCTCAGGGTAATAAGCACGCCCGCCAGGAATGCCGCTGCTGCCACCGTCAGCGGTATCCAGATTCGCTTTCTTTTTCGCGGTTCCGAGTCAACATCTTTCCGCTCTTTGTAATATTCCATGCCCCGTTCCTATCCTCTCGGATGATATTTTCTGTGTATGTCCTTCAGTCTCTCCCGGGTAATATGCGTGTATATCTGTGTGGTTGATATGTCGGCATGCCCCAGCATCACCTGGACGGCCCTCAGATCCGCGCCACCGTCAAGAAGGTGTGTCGCAAAAGAATGACGAAAGGTATGGGGATGCACCTTTTTCTGAATGCCGCAAAGTCCGGCATACTTTTTCAGGATCTTCCAGAATCCCTGCCTTGTCAGGCCTCTTCCCGATCTGTTCAGGAAAATCACATCCGAGCGGACACCTTTGAGCAAAACCGGACGGGCCGCATCGATATAGGTACGAAGGCGGTCAAGCGCTTTCCTCCCTACCGGTACGATGCGCTCCTTGTTTCCCTTGCCCACCACGATCAGATACCCCACCTGCCAGTTGATATTGTTCATGGTTAGAGATATCATTTCCGACACACGGATCCCCGTTGCGTACATCAGTTCGAGCATAGCCGTATCCCTGATCGCAGCCGGCGTCTCACTGCCAGGTTTTTCGAGGAGCATGCGCATTTCGGCAACCGATAACGTATCGGGAAGTCGCATCCACACCTTCGCGAGCTCGATGTGGGCAACCGGGTTTTTCTCCAGCACATTTTCCCTGAGCAGGTGTTTGTATAATCCCCTGATGCAGGCGAGGCTTCTGTTCACGGACGTTGCCTGTAATCCACCCCCCCGCAATAACGCAAGGAACGAAATAACGACATCCGGTGTTACTTCTTCAAAATCTCTGTGATCTCGCGATTCGAGAAACCCGACGAAGCGGTTCAGGTCACGGCTGTACGCTTCCAGCGTATTGCGTGAAAGTCCCCGTTCAACGGCCAGGTAGTTCAGATATTCATCGACATGCCCGTGCATCGTATGCCTCGTCGTGGTAACGATGGTAGTCTAAAGAATGAAACCGAGGAATGCAAGGATGATGTGGGAAGATCGGCTACTGCATGCCGGCTGAAGTGGGTTTTTCACCCCTCACTGCACATCCCTTTTTCGCCTGGCCCGAAACGTTTTTGATACATCTACAGTCAGTGGCAAAGGGGCAAAGCGACAAAGTGGCAAAGTGAAAAATTCACGAGACCCCGTGCAGATCCCTTTTGAAGTTGCCATTGAAACTTTTTTTAAGGGTGCGGGATTCAAGAATCAGGAATTGTTATTCGGAAAATCAGTATTGCTTTACAGTTGCGTTGGTGCTTCTGTCTTATGTTTTGTGATTTTCACTACGTCGCTTTGTCGCTTTGCCCCTTTGCCACTTCTAGCTTATTGATATTCTGTGATATTACCGTTATCGTCGACGACATAGGTGATCGTGCCTTCGTCGTGCCTGAAGGTCGCATCACAGGTGACCATGCGGGTTCCTGCATCAAAGGTATATTTTCCTCCTACCATGGTCCTTCCCGTATATGCGTCCGGTAGATTGCTCCTGTCAAAAACGACGCTTTCATTGAGTGTTGCGTATGCACTCGCGCAACTGTAAAAATTTCTTGCGTCGGATTTCGCCTCCGCGTTATAGCCCTTCTGGCGGTACTGAATGAATTGCGGAATGGCGATAGACATCAGGATGGTGATAATGGCGATGACAGCCATTATTTCCACCAGGGTAAATCCACTTACTTTTCCGTACCGACGTTTATACACCCCCATACCCCCCTTTATGTATCTCTACCTCCCCACATTCTCACGTCTGACATTATCGTTGAATGAATACGACTACTGACGGATAGTAAAAAATGAATGTGAAAAACGCAAGATATTTTAAAGAAATACAACCGTACGTGAAGTGTGAGGCGTTAAGCGATATAATTTCAGGATTACGGATTACGGATTAGAGGATTACGGATTACGTATCCCGAATCACGATTTTCCTCACCCAGGCACTTAGGCACTCAGGAAATACCATCAGAAACAACAAGGGGGAGGCATCTTGGGTTCGCCTCCCCCTTGTGTTTCAAATGGTAAAATCCGGCTTCATATTACGGAGTTGCAGCTGATGTGATCACACCGGCGGCATCGACCGTATAAGTCAGTGTACCGTTTGCATGTGACGTGGCCATACTCAGACCAGTCATCGAGCCGTCGGTGACCGTGAGCGTTACACCACTTGATTTGTTCCACCCATTAGCCGTGAGAAGGGCCTCTGTGACGGTTCCCGTGGGGTTCTCTGAAAAATAGGCCTGCGCCGCCGTATAGGCGTTCTTACAGTCCGCGTTGGCCGCCGCGTTGAAACCTCTCTGGCGGTATGCCGTGAACTGCGGGATGGCGATGGCCGCGAGAATACCGATAATCGCGATGACGATCATCAGTTCGATCAGGGTAAAACCTTTCTGTCCTCTCTTTTTGTTCAGTTTCATCAACATGGTTCCTGCCTCCTTAAAGTAGTTTTTTAAGCCCCGACATTCTCCGGAGAGAACGTCCGCACCTTATTGTGCATTTGATAGTCAATTGGAGCAATCTTCATGCCACACTTCATTGAGCTTCCTGCAATCATTCAAAAAAGGAGGACTACCGCTTGATATCACTTATTTTATTCATATCCATCATGTGAATTATATCCGGGGGAATACCGTTCCACGCTCCGGAGAAATCGAAAATATTTACCGGTTTTCGGAAAAATTTTCTACTGAATACCCAATTTCTTGATCTTGTAACGAAGAGAGTCAAAATTCTCGTTCAGGTACTGGGCCGCTCTGGTCTTTGAACCCTGGGCCTTTTTGAGCGCCTTTTCTATCAGAGTCCTCTCGAATCGGGCGACCTCCTCGGCAAGATCGATCCCTTCATCGGGGATATCGGAGTCGGCATATACGGCGGGATTGGTCTCTCCTTTCTGCGTTATGACCAGATTCTCGGGAAGGATGATGTTCGTCGTCTCCAGGGCGACGCTTCGTTCTATTATATTTTCAAGTTCCCTGATATTTCCCGGAAAGGGATATTCCATCAGTAGTTCCAGCCCGTATGACGACATCCTGTTCACTTCCTTGCCCATTTCACGGGAATATTTTTCAATAAAGTGCTTTACCAGTAACGGAATATCATCTTTTCTATCCCTGAGCGGGGGGACGTTCACGGGGATCACGTTTAATCGATAAAAGAGGTCCTCTCTGAACTCACCCTTTTCAACCCGCTCCTCGAGGTCCTGATTTGTGGCGGAAATGATACGTACATCGACCCTGAAATCATCGGTCCCGCCGATTCTCCGAATGGTTTTTTCCTGAACGGCCCGTAGAAGCTTGACCTGGAGGAAGGGGGAAAGTTCACCGATCTCGTCAAGAAAGATGGTGCCGCCGTTCGCGTTCTCGAACAGACCCGCCTTGTCGGCGTAAGCCCCGCTGAAGGACCCTTTCATATACCCGAAGAGCTCGCTTTCCAGCAGGGTTTCCGGTATCCCACCGCAATTGATGACGACAAAGGCATTTTTCCTGCGCGGGCTGTACTCATGGATCGCGCGGGCGACCAGCTCTTTCCCCGTACCGCTTTCGCCGAGTATCAGAACATTTGCCGTGGTATCGGCGACTTTTTTTATCAACTGGTAGACCTTTATCATTCCTTTACTGGCGCCGATCATGCCCCCAAAGGAAACGGCATCCTCAACACTTTTGATGAACCTGACATCTCCTTCACGAACGCCTTTTTTCTTGAGGGCGTCTTTCACGATCACCTTGAGCTCCTCGATATCGAAATCCTTTTCTATATAGTCATAGGCGCCTTCCTTCATGGCTTCAAGGGCCGTCTCACCGGAAGCGAAAGCGGTAATAACAACGATCATTGTTTCCGGTGATATTTCCTTGACGGCCCTGAGGAGATCGATGCCACTGAATTTCGGCATCTTGAGATCCGTCAGGACCAGGTCGAATTTGTTTTTCTTACAGATATTGAGGGCTTCTCTGCCTCCCGGTGCCGTTTTAACCTTATAGCCTTCCCTGGTCAGCATGATCTCGAGAAAGTCCCGCATTCCCTGGTCATCGTCCACCACCAGTATTGATACCATCGGCTACCTCCCGTGTTCATTCAAAGGAAGCAGAATGCTGCACCGTGTACCTTCGTTCGGACGGCTCATCACGGTGAACGTTCCGCTGTGGCTCTTGACGATCCTGTTCACGATCGCCAGGCCCAACCCCGTGCCCATTTCCTTTGTCGTAAAAAACGGCTCCAGGATCCTGTCCATGTGTTGTTCCTCTATGCCGCATCCGGTATCGGTGACCGATATTTCCAGAAGCTCCCGATTTCGAGCATCGGCGATTATTTCCGTTTTCAGGCTGAGTGTCCCGCCATCATGCAACGCCTGGATCGAATTGATGACCAGATTCCACAGGGCCTGTCGGATCTCCAGCTGGTTTCCCCGGAGCGTGTTCGAATCAGCGAAGGAACAGGTTATCGTGATATCATCATGCCAGTCCGGATTGACCTGGACAGATTCCACTATATTAGTCAACATTTCCCTGATGTCTATTTCAGTATAGTTTCCCTCCTGCGGCCGGGCAAGGAGCAGGAAGTCCCGTACGAGCCCCTCGACCTGGTCCTTTCCCCGCAATATGATATCCATCAATCGACGATCCGTTCCATCAAGCCGCAGATCACGTTTGAGAAGCTCCACGGAACCACCGATGGACGCAAGGGGCGTGCGCAGTTCATGGGCAAGAACAGCGGTCATTTCTCCTATCAGGGCAAGACGCTTGTTCCTCTCCACTTCATGCTCCATTTCCTTTATTGTTGTCAGGTCCTCAAATATCAGGATACGTCCGATCTCACTTCCCGAACTGTCGACCAGGGGATGCATGGAAAAGCCGAGAATCATTCTTTTCCAATCCTCGGTCATATAGGTGAATTCAAAATTCTTCACCTCCCCGTTCATCTGTTCGGTAATGTCCGGGAAGAGGCTGTTCATGGGCCGGTCTTTGTATCCGCCGAGCGATCTGGAGCAGATGACCTCCGCCGCCTTGTTGAAGGACTTGATGTTTCCCGCAAGGTCGGTGGTTATGATCCCCGAGTTCACCGACTCGATGATGCTTCTATGCAGGAGGTCGAGATTATCGAAAGCGCTTTCCCGCTCCGACAGCAACGCTCTCATGCGCTTTTCCTGTTCAACGACGAAACTCGCCAGGAAGGCAATAATATAAAAGGAAACAACGTTAGCTAAAATTCTCGAGAATACTGAGCCGGCGCTGAAGGCATAGGGCCGGACCTCCGTGTAGATCGGGCTTATGAACCCGAAAAATTCCATTTCAAGCAGAAGTCCGTATAGGACACTGCAGAGCGTGGCGACCAGGATGCCTCCCCGTCTTTCTATGAAAAGCACGGTATAGATGATCACCATGGGGTAGAGCGTCGCATACATGCTGTCTATGCCGCCCGTTACGAAGACGAGCGCCGTTATCAACAGCACGTCGACGACGCTTTGAATGTAGACATTGAACGCAATGCTTCTGACGATGCGCGACATGAAAACATACAGGATCGAAAGAATATAGGTTGCGGCGATTATGATATAGAGAAAGTACTGTAATGTTACCGATGCCGACACGGTTCCTTTCAGCTGTATGTAAGCGCTGATCCCCAGAAGAACGGAAACAATGACGACGCGGAAAAACATCAGCCAGCCCAGACGATTCGTCAGTGGCCTTTCCGCCGTGTCATGAAATGTTTCCACGATCGTTTCTTTCACCTTTGTATTGCCTTATTTTGAGTATTCGTGGTATTTAATACACTAATTTTATCGTTTCGTCTTCCCCGATTTCACGTACATCCCCCACAAAACAAAAAGGAATGACAGTTATATGAGCCGGCCGGTCGTTTTTCTGCTCACCGCCCTGTCGATAGGGATTTTCTTCGGACAAGCCATATCAGTATGCAACATTGTCCTCCTGTCCCTCCTTTTCATCACGATGATATTCCTTCTTGTATCACTGATATACGGGAAGACAAACTGCTCGTTCATGTTCATCGTCCTGTCCTTCTTCTTCCTGGGTGCGCTTCTCATAAACCGGTACCTGTATCCCCCACCTCGCGTGACGGACCTCGACAACTACCGTGTGGAACGTGAAAAAATCGTTCTTGAGGGAATCGTCGACGAACCTCCCCGATTCATGGAAAACGGTACCGTTCTGATCATACAGGCATCGGGCATCCTGAGAGAAAACCGTTTCCAGCGGGTAAAAGGCAAGATCCGCCTGTCTGTTGCGAACAACACATATCCCTTCCGCTACGGCGATTATATCCGTGTTTTCACCACGCTTAGAATACCTCGCAATTTCAACAATCCCGGAGGATTTGATTATCGCCGTCACCTCCTCTATCAGGAAATCCGTTTCCAGGCATCGGTCAGCAGGCCTTCGGATATTACCGTCCTGAGGAGAAACCGGGGAAACATTTTGCGATCGATCATCGAGAACTACCGAACCTCGCTGAGCGATATGATACAAGACGCCCTGCAGCAGCCTGAACAGGGAATTCTTCGTGCCCTCACGCTCGGCGACCGGAGCGGGATTTCTCAGGAGATGTACGAGATGTTTTCAAACGCGGGGGTGTCCCATATTCTCGCCATATCAGGACTGCATGTCGGCATCATCGCATCTCTGTTCTTTTTCGGACTTCAGGGTCTTATGAAGCAATGGCCCTGTCTCCTTCTCCGTTTTGATATTCAGCGTTTCTGCGCTTTTCCCTGCGCCTTCGTTATCATCGGCTATTTCTGTATCACCGGATGCGGCATATCGACCTTTCGCGCCACCATCATGATCCTGACCTTTCTGCTTTCCTTTTATGTCGGCAGGGATCGCGATCCGGTCAATACCATCGCTCTTGCAGCGTTCATTATCCTGCTGATCGACCCACCCGCTCTTTTCGCCGTTTCCTTCCAACTGTCCTTTGCCGCCGTGACGGCCATTGTTGTCATCATGCCCCTCCTCAATTCCCTGTTTCCAATGGATGTGACCGCAACGGCCGGCCGATACGGTCGTATCCGGCGTTCATTCATACTCTTTTCGATGGTGACCCTTTGCGCCACTATCGGAACGGCCCCCCTGACGGCCTTTTATTTCAACAAGATCTCCCTGATCACCCTGGTTGCGAACATCATCGTGGTTCCGCTGATCGGCTTCGCCGCCCTTCCCCTGGCAATGTTGTTTATCATAATCGCTCCCGTATCCTCCGGAATTGCTCTTTTTTTCCTGGGCCTGGCATCGCTCATTACGAAATTCACCGTGTCCATCATAACATTGCTTGCCGGTATTCCCCGGTCTGTTCTGATGGTCGCCACCCCGTCTCCGGCGGTTATCGTTCTCTATTATCTCAGCGTTGCCGCGGCGATCCCGGTCCTTCGAAGAAAAAAGGAACGTCGCCCCGTTCATGCCGGCCTGGCGGCCGCGCTCTGTCTGCTGGTCCTCACCACTTTTGCCGCTGCAGGATTCCCTCATCTACGGCGATATTTCCGTCATGACCTCGCGATCACCTGCATCGATGTCGGCCAGGGGAGTTCCGCGCTGCTGCAATTCCCCGGAGGCGGGACCATGCTTGTCGACGGCGGCGGTTTCTACAGCCGTCATTTCGATGTCGGGCGGTATGCCGTTTCCCCTTTTTTACGCCATGAGGGGATCAACAGGCTCGATATCGTTGTGCTGACCCATCCAGATTGCGACCATCTGGGCGGGCTGCCATACATCCTGAAACATTTCTCCATCGGAGAGGTATGGACGAACGGCGACGGAACCGACACCGAACAATACCGGGAGTTCCGGCGTATCATGACGGCACGGAATATTCCCCATCGGATCATGCATGCCGGCTCGGTGCCCGTCACCATCGGTGATTCGTTCATCTCGGTGTTAAGTCCGCCCCCGCCGGACAGTGAGATCGGTCGGAACTTCTTCCCCGGTGATACGAACAACCGGGGACTTGTGCTCAAAGTGTTTCATCGCGGTCGCAGTATACTGCTTCCGGCGGATATCGGAGAACCCGCAGAGAAACGGCTTGTTGATACCGGGTGTGACCTTGAAAGCACTGTCATACTTGTTCCCCATCACGGTTGTCCCACGTCAAGCAACCGGTTTTTCCTCGAACACGTGCGTCCTCGATTTGCCTTGTGCAGTTGCGGTTATTTTAATACCTTCGGGTTTCCTCATGCCGACGTGCTCCTCCGGTACCGTGAGGCGGGTGCCGGGTTTTTCCGAACCGACCTGGACGGCGCCGTTACCGTCACGATCAATGAAGAGGAGATCACCGTAAGGTGTCATGGTGTTCCCGATCAGTAACATGTATGACGTTGGTAAAATTAGTCCCTTTACAAAAATCTGTAAAACCGTAATAAATGAGATTGCTTTGTATGCCCAGGGGAATAAGGGGGCGGGGATCGGGATTCGTAATCCGTAATCCGTAATCCGTAATCCGTAATCCTCTAATCCATAATCCATGCAAAGCCCGTGAAGTCATCACAATTAATTGCTTTTCAAGGGTAAATATGCTATCAACTCACGCTCTGAGACAGGGGAGTTCATGAGAATATGGCCAAGATCACATCAGTAAGAGGGTTCAAGGATATTTTACCGGACGAGGCCGGCAAGTGGCATGCCGTTGAAAGTACCGCACGAAGGATATTCGCCGATTTCGGTATCCAGGAAATCGGCATTCCCATTCTCGAAAAGACGGAACTCTTCAAACGGGGTATCGGGGAAACGACGGATATCGTCGAGAAAGAAATGTACACTTTCCTTGACCGGAACAATGAGTACCTGACACTCCGGCCAGAAGCGACGGCATCGGTCATCCGCGCCTATGTGGAGCACCACCTGTACGAAACGTATCCGCTGGCGAAACTCTACACCATCGGCCCCATGTTCCGTCGAGAGCGCCCGCAGAAAGGCAGATTCCGGCAGTTCCACCAGATAAACGTTGAATACATAGGCCAGGAAGATCCTCATGTCGACGCGGACCTTCTTTTCATGCTGATCCATTTTCTCGAAGCGGTCGGTCTCACGGAGCTCAATCTTGAATTGAACTCGCTCGGGTGCGCTCAATGCCGCCCTTCATTCAAGCCGCGGCTCCTCGCCTTTCTCAATGAACGCCGTGACGGGCTTTGCGAGGATTGCCGTCGCCGGCTCGAGACAAATCCATTGCGTGTCTTTGACTGCAAGGTCGAAAGCTGCCGGGAGATCATAGCCGGCGCGCCGCTGATGCTGGATTTCCTCTGCCCTGAGTGTATCGACCATTTCGATCGAGTTCGGGCATATCTTGATGATCTCGACATTTCATACGGCGTGAACAAGCAGATGGTCAGGGGACTCGATTATTATACGCGAACGGCCTTTGAGATCACCACGCACGCCCTGGGTGCCCAGAACGCCGTAACGGGCGGCGGAAGATATGATGGTCTCGTCGAGCTTCTCGGAGGTCCCGCCATACCCGGCATCGGCTTCGCCATCGGCTTCGAACGCCTCGTCTCCATGATACCGAAAGAGAACGAGGAATATCTGGACCGTCCCGATCTCTATATCGCCTCCCTTGGAGAAGAAGCCCGGCATTTTGCTTTTCTTCTCTGCAACGCCCTCAGGAAAAGGGGCATAAAGGCCGAGACCGACTTTTCCGTAAAGAGCCTGAAAAGCCAGATGAAACGATCGGACAAGCTGAACTGCCCATTCACCCTGATCGTGGGCGAAGAAGAAATGAAAAAGGGAGAAGCACCGTTGAGAAACATGATCACAAAGGAACAGCGCGCTATCGTCACCAAAAGTATCGATGGCGCCCTTGAAACACTGGCTCCGCTGCTGGTCGTCGAATCCACTGATAAATAACTGGAATGCTTACAGATATCCAAAGGTGAAACCATCGTGACGGATTTCATAGGAAAAGAAAAAAGAACACATTATTGCGGCGATTTGAACGCCGGCGATGCCGGAACCACGGTCACGCTCATGGGCTGGGCACATCGAAGAAGGGACCTGGGGAATCTGATATTCGTCGATCTCAGGGACCGGCAGGGAATCGTGCAGGTCGTCTTCAACCCCGAAGTAAACGGTGACGTCCATGAACGTGCCCGCCGGGTCCGGAATGAATTCGTTCTTGCCGTGAAGGGAACCGTCCACCTCAGGCCGGAGGAAATGATCAACCGCACCATGGCGACCGGCGAGATCGAGGTCGTCGCCGTGGATCTGGAAATCCTGAACGAGTCCAGAACACCTCCCTTTCAGATAGAGTCTGCCCAGGACATATCGGAAACGCTGCTTCTGACCTATCGATACCTGGATCTGAGGCGGCAGCATATTCAGCGGAACCTGATACTCCGGAGCACTGTCGCCATAGAGGCGAGAAATTATCTTGCACGACAGGGATTCGTTGAGATCGAGACACCGTTCCTCACAAAAAGCACCCCCGAGGGGGCACGCGATTACCTGGTGCCGAGCCGCGTCAATCCCGGCATGTTCTATGCGCTGCCGCAGTCCCCGCAACTCTTCAAACAGCTTCTCATGGTCTCAGGGTTCGACCGGTATTTCCAGGTCGTCAAGTGTTTCCGCGATGAAGACCTCCGGGCCGACCGGCAGCCTGAATTCACTCAGATAGACGTTGAAATGTCCTATATTAACGAGGAAGATATCATCGGTACCATGGAAGGTCTCATCTCACACATATTCTCTGCCGGGATCGGCAGGGAAGTTCAGACTCCCTTTCCCCGTCTGACCTATCGAGAGGCCATCGAACGGTTCGGCCGTGACAATCCGGATGTTCGGTTCGGACTTGAGTTGAAGGACGTGACCCAAACGGCAGCTGTGACGGATTTTCGGCTCTTCAGAGAAACCGTTGAAGCAGGAGGTGTCATAAAGGCCATCTGCATCCCTCCGGGTACGTCGCTTTCGCGCAAAGAGCTCGACGGGCTCGGCGAGTTCGTATCGACCTATGGAGCGAAGGGGATTCTCTGGGCCCGTGTCACGTCCGAGGGCTGGACCTCCTCGCTCACCAAGTTCCTGAAGGCCGAGGAAATAGATGCCATCAACAGGCAAACGGGGGCAATGGCGGAATCAACGATCCTCTTCGTGGCCGGAACACCGAAGGTGGTGCATGAATCACTGGGAAATCTCCGGACCCATCTCGCTGCAAAATTGAACCTGGTCAACCCGCAGGCCTATGCATTCACCTGGATCACCGAATTTCCCCTCTTTGAGTACAGTGAAACGGAGGGTCGCTTCCTCGCGAACCATCATCCTTTCACGGCACCCGTAACGGAAGACGTACCCGAGCTCACCTCAAACCCCGGTGCAGTCAAGGCACGGGCATACGACCTTGTGCTGAACGGCTCCGAGATCGGCGGCGGCAGTATCCGTATCCACCGGCGGGACACTCAGTCGCTGATCTTCAAGGTGCTCGGGATCGGCGAGGAGGAAGCCCGGCTGAAATTCGGATTTCTGCTTGATGCGCTGGAATACGGTGCGCCTCCTCACGGCGGCATCGCCTTCGGCCTCGATAGAATAATCATGCTCATGGCTGGGACTGATTCCATCCGTGATGTGATCGCCTTTCCGAAAACCACCAGCGCGACCTGCCTTATGACGGGTGCTCCCTCCGAGGTCGGGGCGGAACAATTACGCGAGCTTTCGTTGAAATTGCTGTAGAAAATGAGCACCCCCTGGAAGAGGGTTGCCCTGTGTCTGGTTTTTGTCGCGCGATATCGAACGAAATGCTATGACAAAATCCACGGAACGTAGTAATTTTCCTTGACAAAGAGGATGAACAAAACTATAAGTCGTTATGTATTGACAAATAATTTCCTTTCCCTAGGCGCCCCACAAAAAAAGGAGTGATGGACATGGCAAAAACCACGGTATCAAAAGTAATCGTTATTATGTTTCTCTCCGTCGGCCTTATCTTTTTCATTTCAGGATGCTGCTGCAAGGAATGTCCGAAGGGGGACGAAGGCGGTCTCTTGAAGTCATCACCGGTCGCGATTGTCAATGAGCAACCCCCAGAGGTGACAGTCGAGGAAGAGATCGTTGTGGAAGAAGTGCCGCTTGAAGAGATCGGATCGGTTCTCGACACGGCAATGGCCGCCAAGCCCGCCGAAGAAAGTCATGTCGTCACGAAAGGTGAATGTCTCTGGTGGATAGCCGAGTACGAGGACGTTTACAACGATCCCTTCATGTGGCCTCTCATATATGATGCCAACAAGGACCAGGTACAGGATCCTGACCTTATCTATCCGGACCAGGTCCTCAGGATCCCGCGAAGCGGATACACCGTGAACGAAGTTGAAAGCGCCCGGAAGACCGCTGGCGCACCCCGGCCCTATGTGGTTCCGGTGGATTCGCTCCCCCCGATGTAACCGCAACGTATACATTGTAGAAACACGAAAAGGGCACCGGTGATGTGCCCTTTTTTTGTTCTTTTACCATCTAGTTTCAAAAAAGGTTTCAAGGGTTCAAGGGGTCGAGGGGTCGAGGGGTCAGCCGTCCCCGAACAGCACCATCACGGTCTACAAGGAATTATCCCGGAGGAAGTGTATGCTCTATTGGTCTTTGCTGATAGCCGCAATTGTTTTTGAAGTCTTTGGCACCGTATCCATGAAGCTGTCCAACGGCATGGAAAAATTCCTGCCGTCACTTCTCATTTTCTTTTTTTACGGATGTTCCTTTATCGCCTTGACCTTTGCGCTCAAAAAGATCGACGTCGGTGTCGCCTATGCCGTCTGGTCGGGTGTCGGGACGGCCCTTGTCGCGCTCATCGGATTCTTTTATTTCCGTGAGATCGTGACGGTCCAGAAGATATTCTTCATTACGCTGATAATCGCCGGTGTTGCCGGTCTGTATATGACCGAGGCCGTTCACTGAAAAGAGGTCTCAATACTCGCCGATAATCCATTGTTCAAAGGGAAGTTCCTCAGGATCGCAATAGGCTGGTGCCAATTCGTGTATAAAGCGTGACGGAGCAAGAACGCGGTTCCCCGCACCCCGGTCATGATCCAGAAGCGTTGAACAGAGATAGAGCCGGTCCTTCGCCCGGGTCGTGGCGACATAGAACAGTCGCCTCTCCTCATCAACGCCGCCGGGTTCCTTCATGGCCCGCGCAAGGGGGATCTTCCCTTCGGAACACCAGATCATGAAAACCACCGACCATTCGAGACCTTTCGCCTGATGGATGGAACTGAGGATCACCCGCTCATCCCCATTGCGGAGGGTGATCTGATCGCTTTCCTCGGTGATGTTCGTCAGCAGTGAAAGCTCGCTCAAAAAATCCGTCAGCGAATCATAGCGTTCGGAGAACAGGGCGAGTTGCTGCAGATCCTCTTTTCGTGACTCTTCCGTTCCATAACGGGTTTCTATGAATTCATCATACCCGCCGGAACGAATGAGGCCGATCAAACCGGCGGGATCATCCCTTCGGGGGCCCTGGAGCAATTTCCCGATCAGGTCACGGAAGGTACACAGCGCCGGCCGGGCCACTCCGGGAACGGTATCGAGAAAAGATTCATCGAGGAGGCAGGATATGGGATCGTTGCGTGATATAAGGTTTTTCCAGACCCGGTCCGCCGTTACGGTCCCTATTTTTCGATAGAGCATCAATACCCGTTTCCACGCGACTTCATCAAAGGGATTTACCAGAAGTCTGAGAAAGGCCGTCACGTCCTTGATGTGTGCCTGTTCAAAAAAGCGGATCCCCGAACGAATTTCAAAAGGGATCCTTCTCCGCACAAGCTCCATCTGGACTTCCATTGAATGGTAATGAGCACGGTAGAGTACCGCAATATCGTTCAGCGGGACACCTTCGTCGGCAAGCTCAATGATCCGCTGGCTCACGAAGTCCGCCTGCTGCATAACGTCCCTGAGAGGAACGAAGACGGGCCTGCCGCCGCGTTTTCTTACCGCACGGAGCTCTTTCTGAAACTGGTCGCGGTTATTGATAATGCTCATATTGGCAAGGTGCAGGATCTCCGGTGTACTGCGGTAGTTCGTTTCCAGCTTGAATATCCTGGCGTCGGGATATTTTTCCGGAAAGTGGAGGATGTTGAGGAAATCGGCCCCCCGGAATGAATATATACTTTGAGAATCATCGCCAACGACCATGATATTGCGGTGGCGCGACGCGATGATATCGAGGATCTCCGCCTGAATGCGGTTCGTATCCTGGTATTCGTCCACCAGAACATGAAGAAAACGCTCCGTGTATTCATCGCGTACCGCAGCATTGTCACGGAGCAATTCCCGCCACTTGTCCAGCAGGTCGTCAAAATCCATGCAGTTCAGTTCTTTTTTCCGAACCCGGTATCGAAGCTCGATATGCAGGATTTCGCTGATGTATGAAAAGAAAGCGGGAAACCGTCGCATGACGACATCCTCGACGGCCCCCCCCGTGTTGACGGCAAGGCTGATGATGTCACCCAAAAGGCCTGGAGTGGGAAGATGGTCGCATTTCGACAAACCGGCCTCTTTTACACAGGTCTGCAACAGATGCCGGGCATCGCTCTCATCCAGGATGGTGAAATTGCGTTCGTACCCCAGAAGAGGCGCGTGACGCCTGAGCGTTTTGTTCGCGAGATGGTGAAATGTACCCCCCCAGAGGTCGCGCAAGGCGCGTCCCGTCAAGGCCTCGACCCGCCCGAGCATTGACCGGGCCGCCTTATTGGTGAACGTGGCCAGAAGAACGGCATCCTCGGGAACCCCCGATTCGAGAAGACGCGCGACCCGATAGGTGAGCGTCCGGGTCTTTCCGCTTCCGGCACCGGCAATGACCAGGATCGGCCCTCCCTCGGTCATCACTACGTCATGCTGTTCCGAATTCAGATGGCTCCTAAAATCTATCATCGATCTCTCACAGCCGAAACGACCGTCCCTTCAGGGTCATTCTTTCCGGTACGATCTTTCAGAGGGTCTTGATTATCTCTGCGACGGTATCCTTGCTGCTCAGGGACTTGAAATTCTCAAGCAGCCCTTCCCTTTCATAAAATCCGATGAGAGGCGCCGTCTTGGCATTGTACGTATCGAGGCGGTTCAGAATGGCTTCCTCCGTCTCATCGTCCCGCTGAATGGTGGGACTCCCGCATTTCTTGCAGGTCCCGTCGGCTGCCGGCGGATTGCTTTTTATATTATAAATTTCCTGACATTCCGGGTTCGAACAGGTACGTCTCGTCGTCAGGCGGTCGAGAATGATTTCTTTCGGGACCTCGAGGTTCGCAACAAAATCGAGGGAAATACCGATTCTTTCAAGAAGCGCCTTCAAAGCCTCGGCCTGGGGAATGGTCCGGGGAAATCCGTCCAGGATGAAGCCCTGCCGGCAATCGTCCTCCTGAAGACGCTTTTCCATGATCTTCATGATAAGTGCATCGGGCACAAGGTCCCCGCGATCCATATATGCCTTCGCTTCCCTGCCCAGATCCGACCCTTCCTTGACTTCCTTGCGGAGGATGTCCCCCGTTGAGATCTGAACCGAGCCGTCATATTCCGTCAGGAGCTTCGCTACGGTGCCCTTGCCCGCTCCGGGCGCACCAAGAAGTATAATTCTCATGATAAACCTCCATTATTCATTTCCATCAGGGAAACGCTTTATAATTGAAACCACGTCGAGGGTCAAGGACTGAATGGTATTAGCTGACATTTAATAGGATCGAGATTCGTGAATCGGGATCCGGGGTCCGTTAATCCGTAATCCGCTAATCCGCTAATCCGTAATCCGGACATTATACGACTGTGTTCCTCGCCTCACGCTTTAAGCCTCACATTCAGCTCTTCTGCGTTTCCTGCCGGCGCGTTGCCAAAGCGGTGGTGAGCCTGTCGATTATGATCGCCAGAAAGACGATACAGATACCTGCCTCGAATCCCCTGCCGATCTCAATACGGTTGATCGCCAGGAGGACTTCGAGCCCCAGTCCGCGGGCACCGATCATCGATGCGATGACGACCATTGCGAGGGCCATCATGGTGGTCTGGTTTATTCCCACCATGATGGAAGGGATCGCCAGCGGGATTTCCACTTCGAAAAGGATCTGACGCGGACTCGCGCCAAAGGCACGGGCGGCTTCAAGAACGCTTTGCGGGACCTGCCTGATACCGACATTGGTCAGTCTGATGACCGGCGGCACGGCATAAATGAGGGTCGCGATCAATGCCGGGACCTTACCCAGACCGAAAAACATGAGCGCCGGGATCAGGTAGACAAAGCTCGGCATGGTCTGCATCGCGTCGAGGATCGGTTTTGTGATGGATTCCACGATGTCGCTTTTTGCCATGAGAATACCCGTCGGCAGGCCCACGGCCAGCGATACGATGACAGCCGCCGTGGTAAGACCCAGCGTCATCATGGCAAGTTCCCAGTATCCAAAGGTCCCGATCAAAAAGAGCATCGCCGCCATTACAAGGGCGTGCCACCATTTATCCATGACCCGCCAGCAGGCGACGACTACGGCCAGAATGACGAACCACCAGGGAAGCCAGAGAAAGAACCGCTCGATATACAACAGCAGCATGAGCATACCGTGACCGATGACGTCGAAAAAGGTACCGAAGGTGTCGAGAAGCCAGTTCATGACGGCATCGATCCATTCGGAGAGCGGTATGTTCAGAAATGTGGGGAAATCATGCATGGTTGTTGTTCGCCTTCACTTGGATCATGTTCTCAAAAATCGAACTGATCTCTATCTCACCGAGAAACTTTCCCTTTTCATCAATAACGGCAATCGGAAATTCCGCTTCGGCGGCCTGGGGGAACAGGTCCTCAAGAATGGTATCGGGCCCCGTCGTCATTATGCGCGGATCAAGTGCATCCTTGAGAGTGGCACCGGGCTGATTGATAATATCCTTCATTTTTTTCGTGGTCACGATCCCGATGAGCCTGTTCTCCCGTCCCACCATGAAGAGATGTTCCTCCTTGGCCGTTTTCAGCACGTGGAGGGCGGTCTTGATACCTTGCCACTCGTAAATGAGCTCATCTGGCTGGTCCATTATCCTTCCAGCGGTCAGCACCTTTGCCGGGGATGCATCCTGGACGAACTCACGCACATAGTCATCGGCGGGAGATGTTACCACATCTTCGGGATAACCGATCTGTATGATCTTACCGTCACGGAGGATGACGATGCGGTCCCCTACCTTCAGGGCTTCATGGAGATCATGCGTCACGAAGAGGATCGTCTTGTGAACCCTCGACTGCAGCTCGATGAGCTCATCCTGCATTTCACGGCGTATGAGGGGATCGAGACCGCTGAAAGGCTCGTCCATGAACAGGATATCCGTGTCGTTCGCCAATGCACGGGCGATCCCGACACGCTGCTGCATTCCGCCGCTCAGGGCGCTGGGCATGTAATTCTCCCACCCTTTCAAGCCTACCGTTTCAATGGCTTCAAAGGCACGCTCGTAACGCTTCTTCCTTCGCATGCCGCGTATCTTTAATCCATAGGCCACGTTATCGAGCACGTTCCGATGCGGCAACAGTCCAAAATGCTGGAACACCATACTGGTGGTAAACCGGCGGAAGTTCATCAACCGTTCTCTGTTGTACCCGCAGATGTCATCACCATTCACGCGGATCTGTCCGCCCGTCGGTTCTATCAACCGCAGGAGCAGCCGGATCAACGTTGATTTCCCGCTTCCGGACAAGCCCATGATGACGAAAAATTCCCCGCGGTGAACACTGAAGGACACATCACGGACCGCAACCACACAACCCTCTGTCTCCAGTATCTTTTCTTTTGTTTCATTGCGGAGATCTGTTTTGAAGACATCGGCAGCGTTCTCACCGAATATCTTCCAGAGGTTTCTGACCTCTACACATACCTCTCGCTCGCTTCCATTCGAGTTATAGTTCGCCACGTTCCAGTTCCTTGTTCACGTCTTTGTGGGGACTGTCAAAAAATGTCTCAATGCGATTTATACATTTCACTACTGCGCCAGTGCCTTTTTAACCTTGGAGGCAACGTCGCCAGGAACCCAGGGGGTCCAGAGAGCCTCATAATTCTTGAGGAACCAGAGGGCAGCCTCGCCCGTGTCCGCCTTATTGTCCTGCATATAGGCCAAGAACTTGTTGGCGATGGCCTGCGTGGTCTCATAGTTATCGAGGAACGCCACCACCTCGGGGGCTTTCTCTTTGAGGCCGGCATTGACAAAAATGTTCACACGAACAGAAGGATACGCACAGGCATAGTTCTTGTTCCATACCTCATCGCTGTAAGGGGGTTCCTCGAGGGGCGTCATGTCGTATTTTCCAAGCACCCAGGTCGGTGCCCAGTAGTAACCGAACCAGGGTTTTCCCTTCTTGTGGGCTGCCGCTATGGAACCGCTCAACGCCGGATCTGATCCGGGAAGGAAGATGTTGTAATACTTGTCGAGTCCGTAGGTTTCGAATTTCATCCTGTTGATCTTTTCACACTCCCATCCGGGGATACAGGAATAGAAACGTCCCTTTGAGGGGTCTTCTTCATCTGTGAAAATTTTCCAGTACTTGGGCATGTCCATCACCGACTTCAGGTCCGGGGCCATCGGCTTGATACCCCTCGCAGGGTCACCCTTGATGACATAGGTCGGCACGAGCCACCCCTGCCAGCTGTCAGGGAAATTGGGTCCGAGATCGATCACGGTCCCTGCAGCAAGGGCATTGTCGACAGCCTCCTGCTGATTTTCCACCCATACCTCCATATTGATGTCGATATCTCCACGGGTTGTGCCGGCGAAGAGTGCGATGGTGTTGCCGGGAACATACTGAACCGTATATCCGTAACCGTTCTCGAGAATGAATCCGGCAATACGATTGTGAACCTGAACGCTGTCCCAGCTGAGGTCGGCGATCTTGAGAACTCCCTTTGCCGCGAGGGATGCCGATGGAACCAGGAATACCGTGATAAGCAGCATACACATCATGGCAATAAACGCATGTAATTTACGATCTTTCATCATATCTCCTCCTTGTTTTGTATTGCTTTTTGGAATTCTTGGTTACCCGATGGGTGACACCGCCACGAGAAGCATTTACGGCGGTGATCGTACTAACAACCCGAGGTTCCAGCTCTGCCCGCAGATAGTAGACAAAGGCTGTTATGGCAATGAAAAATTCAGGTATAGAATCTATAAATCATATCATTTCTAATAAACTTACTTATGTACCGATTATTTCAGCTGAACGGTTTATACATGCATATTTTACGGTAGCTGTCAAGCCTTAAAACAGGATAATCTCTATAACTCTTTGTTATTTATTGATTATTTAAAACAGATCCGTCAAAACAAGGGCTGTGCGGGCTCATTCCCCATAAAAAAGGGTCGCGGTCCTTCTACCCGCAACCCCTTGAAATCATGGTGCCTGGGGCGGGAATCGAACCCGCACAGTCGCAAGGACCGAGGGATTTTAAGTGCGTTTTCAAGCAATTACGTTATATTAAAGAAACCGGTAAGTTGCTTAAAATCCCTCGGTTCTCTATGGCAGAAAAAGTTGGAAAATGTTAGGTAGTTTCTGAAAAAAAATGACTCGCCAGGCACAATGCGAGGCACAATTTCTTCCTGTACTAATCAGAATTGAAATTGACCGAAGGATACCAGCTTTCTTTTGGTAATCATTGTTGACCGAAATGAAGAAAATCAAGTGTGATTGATTCGTTGTATCTTTATTTGTGTAACGTGGAAATCAGCCGCGAGTTTGCGAGTCGGCTGTATTTGCCTGGTCAGGTGTTTTGAGAGCGTTCATTCAATTTAGTATTTTCTCTTTTGCCCACTCTTAGTTAGTAAATAAATGGAACGAGCCGTCTAATCTTCTGGCTATAGGAGCGGTACTCTTCGCCAAACGCTTCGGATAGCTGGTTTTCTTCTATGGAAATTACACGTAAGACCAGTATGAGGTAGATGACAAACAGGGCAATTACGAAAAGCGACTGTACAACAAACGCAAGGCCCAATGTCACAGATAACACACCCGAATTTAGCGGATTCCTCACCAAAGAGAATATACCCCAGGTAACCAACGGGTCCTGGGAGCGTGGAGCAAAGCCGCCAGGCTGAAAGGTGTTACGCAAAGCCAGGAAACCAAATACGACCATTGCGGTACCGCAAATTATTAAAGCAATGCCTATAACCTCTAGCCCATAGATTAGCCAAGGAATGGCTATAGCCAAGTGCGTCGGATCTAAAATCTGATACCAATCCATAATCAGGGAAACAGCAATCAAGGGGATAAACAAAACGAGTATAGCTGTGTTGAAATAGTTTTCTGCCATGACTATACCTTGTCCTTCGGGTTTAATCTGCAGAAACCTCCTGGTGCAGACCAGCATAGCACCGCCCTGCAATGCCAACACTACGAATAAAAATATCCCAATTCCTTGCTCGCCTATAAGAAGCATGAATATACTCCTTGTCACCTAACTCTCTAATTACTCTCTGAAATAAAAACCCTGTCTCTCATTACAAAAAACAGGGTCGTCATAATCATACCTGAACTTCCTTATCAGATTTAGTCAGGTCAATATAAACTTGCAAGAGAGCTAACGCTTAAACAAGCAGAATATACTAAATTTGAGTATATCGATCAAGAACATCTTTCATGATCCAGCAATTAAGTTGATGAGCCGCGTTTTTTTACTAATTGTGATCAAAGATTTGCAGTGCCAATAATGACTTTTCCATCCTAATTAATTCTATTGACTCGCAGGCGTAGCTGATTCTTCCTGAAAGCGACGGACGACTTTATTTCTTTTCTATAGTAAGTTTCAATTGGTAGTCTTAAGAAAGATTAGGTTGAGAACACTATATTGCTGTGCCGTCCACACTTGTCTTACGAAATATATTTAAATAAAGCCTTTTGTGATATAAAAATCTATCCGGATTCAATTATTATATAAAGACTCCACGAAGGAGAACACCATGGGAATACGCGCAAAGATATTTTCAGGGTTTTTGATCATGGCGATCATGTTACTGGTCGCCGGTGTGTGGTCCATTTTTGAATTGAGTCACATCGGGATATCCGTTCAAAGACTTCTCGACGATAACTACAAGAGCATTAACGCCGCTAAATCGATGCTCGAGGCCCTTGAGCGGGAGGACAGTGCGGTACTTCTGCTGATGCTCGGCAATCGGAACGAGGGACGGGTGATCCTGCAATCCGCCGACGATGCATTTGGGAAGGCTTATGAAACAGCCCGGAACAATGTCACGATCCCGGGTGAACAGAAGTATGTTGATGCGATATTACAGGCCTATCAGGCGTACAAGGCTGTCTGGAGCAGGCCCATCGTAGAAACCAAAAGAGAAGGAAATCTGAACTGGTATTTTAAAGAGGTTCATTCTTCGTTTCTCTCGGCGAAACTCGCCGTCCAGAATCTCATGTCCCTGAACGACCAGGTTATGTATCAAACCGCGTCGGCTTTGGAAAGCAGAGCGCACCGGGCAACCATGCCGGGTGTTATTGCGATAATATCCGCATTTATTTTTGCCGTTATTTTTAGTTTCCTGATCAATCTGTTCATAGTGGGTCCGATCATAAACCTTACGCGTGGCATTCAGCAATATATTGATAGTGGAACACCCTTGCATGTAAAGGTAGAAACTGAGGATGAAATTGCGAAGCTGGTTGTGTCCATCGAGAACCTGATCGCCCGTTCAAAAAAGTGAGATACGGACAATGAGATATCATATTATCCTCCGCTATGTCGGTATCATCCTGCTTATCAATGCCGCCTTTCTGCTTGTATCGGCAATGATCTCCTTTTTCAAGGGCGACTCCGCCCTTTTTCCGCTTATCTATACGTGCCTTATAGCGGCCCTGTTCGGTGCCTTTCCGTTCATCTTCATTCCGCCGACGGAGGAAATATCCGTCAAGGAAGGATTTACCATCGTAATTTCAAGCTGGCTCCTGTCCTGCCTGATCGGAATGATCCCCTATGTTCTCTGGGGTGGTGAATTCACCATAACAAATGCATGGTTTGAAAGTGTGTCCGGATTTACGACGACGGGATCTTCCATTCTGACAGATATCGAGGCGCTTCCCCCGGGCCTGTTGTTCTGGCGATCCGTCACCCAGTGGATAGGGGGAGTAGGCATCATCATATTCGCCCTCTCCGTTCTGCCTTCGATGGGGAAGATCGGCATGACGCTTTACCGGTCGGAGATATCCCCGCTTGCGGCAGCCAATTTCAGGTATCAGACACGGAAGACATTACAGATCATTATGTCGGTCTATATCGGATTGACGGCAGCCGAGGCCATCGCCCTCATGCTGTGTGGAATGGATTCGTTTGATGCCATCACGCATTCCTTCGCGACCATCGCAACCGGCGGGTTCTCACCGAAAAACCTCAGCATTGCTTATTATGGCAGTATTTCGGTTGAGACCGTTATCATGATCTTCATGATACTGTCCGGCATTAATTTTGGCCTTCTCTTTCTTGCCATATCGGGACGCCCAAAGATCCTGCTCCGATCAACAATCCTTCATGCCTACCTGATCATGCTCGCTGCCGGCGTGGCACTGGTGGCGGTCAATGTACATGGAACGGTCTTCAACACGTGGGGAGAGGCTGTCAGAAATGCCGCTTTTCAGGTCATATCAATAGGGACCTCGACCGGGTTTGCCACGACCGACAGCACCATCTGGCCGCCATTTTCCCAACTCCTGATCCTCTTTTTTACGTTACAATGCGCCTGCAGCGGTTCCACATCGGGGGGCATCAAGGTCGACAGGGCCGTCCTGCTCTGGCATGCCATAAAGAAGAGGGTCCTGAAAGTCCAACACCCTCGTGCCATAGTCAAAGAAAAGATAGAGGACATGGTCATTGACGATGACGTCCTTGAAGCAAGCCTTCTTTACATCATACTGTATGTACTTATTGTGTTCGTATCGAGCCTTCTCATCTGTTTCATGGGCATTGATATAATGACGGCATTCTCCGCCTCGGCGGCTACCATAGGCAATGTAGGCCCCGGATTCGGCCTGGTCGGGTCGGTGAGCAACTTCAGCCAGATCCCCGAACTGGGAAAGTGGATCCTCTCGGGAGATATGCTTCTCGGACGGCTTGAGATATTTGGCCTTCTTTTATTCTTCCTTTTAAGATACTGGAAATGAATGTGTTCATTCTTTTAATGATTCACGAATTATATTATGAACTTTGGATTCGCTCTCTTTTGATAAAATGAGTAGCAGAATACATATGGAAATATGGAGTTGGAGAGAAGGGGTAATTCGAAGGACTCGTAGGTGTATTAAAAAGACTGAATTGAAAACCACCATATTCCCCCCTCCTTGTTAGGCAGACGAAAATATCTTTAGTATTTTTGTAAAACACGTAGAAAAATGGTAAGGCATATTCCCACAAGCAAACTTACCAATCATTGAATAATCACAATTTCCGGGGATAGGGTGACGTCCCCGACAAGGCGGTTTTCCTGAGCTGCCTTCCTCGGAAACATTGTCAGGGCGCTACAGGGGCGCAATAAGTGAAAATAGGGCTATACGATAAATTACAGGCGCTGAAGCGTTCCGAGAAGTACCGTAAGGACTACGACGAATATCTCAGTAAAAAAACTGGCGATGATGCGCTTGTTGGATCACTGTTGGATCACAGCATCAAGTTGTCAAAAGCCGGGAGGACACTTTGTGATAAGTATGGTCTACGCTTTCCAATAAACCCCGACACCCCCATAGATGGTGATAACTTCCCCATAGAATGTTTCCCTGAAATAGATTCTCTGATCACCTATCTTGATCCCCCCGAAAAATGGCATGAAACATTGTCGACTTCTGTCGACAACGATAATTTATACACACACATCAATGGCAAGCTTGTTTTAATGGTGGATACTTCACGTTCATATGGCGAATTGCTTGAAGCGTTTAAGTTGCTCTTAAAAAGATGGGGGCAAGAATCGTCCAGTAGGGTGAAAACATCTTCCATCGACATTTGGCATGTATATGACGAAGTCGAGAAGAATCATAGAAACCAGTTACAGGTAATGAGAAAATTATTTGATATAACCAGACTACCCGCTTACGACGGAAAGGCAGACGCGTACTATAAACAAGTACGTAAAGCTTATGAAAAAGCCAAAAAAATAATTGAATTCGTTGAGAATAAAACACGTCCGACTCCCAGAGTTTTTGCCAACGAAGATGTAAAAGACTTTTAAGAATTTCTTTATCCCTCCATTTAAATTTTTATTATCTCACCATACACTCTTCCAAAATCAAAGAATGAGGAGGCATCAAAATGAATACGCCTTTACGCCGTTACCGCTTTGAATACGAGTATACTCAACAGCATCTAAGCCATCTCAGCAAGGTGCCACAGGCAAAAATCTCCGGTGCTGAAAACGGATATCCCGTCCTTTCCGAAGATCAGCGAAAAAGGTTGGCGTGGGTCTTCGGTGTGCCGGTGGAGGAACTTTTCCCCGACAGCGAAAAAGTCGCCGATCAGGAGGCAGCAAAGTGAGGATACTATGTGAGGATACTATCATACATTATATTGTCACGCCGTACGTCGCGGCGAATCTGTAAAGAGGGGTCAGGGAACCCATGGTCGTCGGAACAAATCCGCAGCTTGAAGATGGCTTCACCACAATAGCCAATGAACTTTCAGAAGCTTTCTTCCGTCTTCAACTATCAGGCAATCAATGGCGTATTCTGTGGGTTATTATCCGCAAGACGTATGGATGGAAAAAGAAGACAGCACAAATAAGTATAACCTACTTTGAGCAGAAGACGGGGCTGGGAAGACGCCACATTGTCCGAGCGTTAAACGACTTGGTTGAAAGAAGAATCATTACCAAAAATGACACTACTTTCGTCACAACATATGGTTTTCAAAAAGATTATTCAAAATGGGAACTATTACCAAAAAAGACACCGGTGACAAAATTGGTAACGGAACCATTACCAAAATTGGTACCCATTAAAGAAAAGAAACAAAATATATTATATGTCCTTCATCACGCTGGCGAAAAAATCCTCTTACAAAATGCTGTGTCTGAAATTCTTGAGCTTTTGAATAAAGAGCGAATCAAGATTCTTGGACACAACGGGATTAAATCCATCACCACCGATAAACAGATCATTGCCCGCTTAAAAGACGGGGGTAGCGTTCATGAATGTTGCCGAATAATTCTGACAAAATCGAAAGACCCCTTCTTCAAGGAGAATCCCCGGTATTTTCATCCAGACACCCTTTTCAGGAAAAGCCATTGGCAAAAGTATCTTGATGAAGCGGAGTTAATGAAATGACCGATGATGCTCTTACCCTGAGTGTACTTGATGCCATGGCTCTCAAGTACCATAGCGACCCTGTCATGATGAAGGAAATCGAGGACCGGATACGGTTCATCCGAGAGAACGGAGAGCTGCGACCTTCGGTCCTCGACGAACTCAGGGAAACATGGGAACGGGATACGCAGGAGCAGATCGAGTTCTTGAAGCAGGATACCGCCCTCTTGGGAGACATTGTGATGTTAGCACCAGACGAGAAGACCCGGCAGTACGCGGAGTACATACTTCGCATTGAGCAGGACGATCTCGCTGAACTCATCGGAAAGGAGGAATTACCAAAATGGCTATCATAACAGACCTATCGAACTATGACGGAGAGGACAAGATCGTTTCCTCTTACGAAATGCAGAAGATATTACAGAACCAAAGGCACTCATACAAGATCATGTCACACATCCCTTCACTGGACCGGCTCATTGACGGCTTCGTACCGGGAGAGCTTATCGTGATATCTGGACCCACGAAGAACGGCAAGAGCCTTTTCTCGCAGACCCTCACGAAGAATTTTCATGACCAACATGCAATTTCGCTATGGTTCAGTTACGAACTTCCCCCGCACCAGTTCCTTTCATGCTTCCCCGAACTGCCCCTGATATACATGCCGAAGATGCTCAGGTCTGCGGATTACGACTGGCTCGAACAACGCATCATGGAGAGCTTCACGAAGTACCGCACGAGGTTTATCTTTCTGGACCACCTGCATTACCTCGTGGACATGGCCCGTCTGCGAAACCCGTCGATTGAGATAGGTTCCGTCATCCGGCGGCTCAAGCTGTTAGCAGTGCGCGAGGAGTTGGTAATCTTTCTCATGTGCCACACCAAGAAGTTCAACCGGGACGGCAACGACTTCGGGGAGATCAGGGATTCATCGTTTGTGGAGCAGGAGAGCGACTGCGCTTTGATGGTCCGACGGTTCCCGGACATCGATGACAACGTTGCCTGTCTCATGGTGAACCAACACCGGCGGACCGGAGTCCTGCAAAAAAAGGTATGGCTTGAAAAGCAAGGGAACTACTTAGTTGAGACGACGGATCGGGAAACTGATTTCGGTTCAAAAGAATGTCGTGAAACGGGAAGACGATACTGGGACGATTGAGATTCATAGGCACACTTTAGGCACATGGGAATGAAACGCTCTGGAATAACGCAGAAAAAAACCGCGCAGGGGATTTGTAATCCCTCGTCACCGCGTCTTCTTACCATAAAGAAAGGTGCTGAGCGATTGGGTCTTACCGTTTGGGCAATGCGCGAGCGCGTATGGGCGGGTGACATTCCTGTCGTACGGTTTCCCGGTGGCCGTAAAATGTACATAGATGTAAACGACCTTGAGGACTTCATTCAAAGGAACAAGACGGTTTTTGTATAAGCCGTAAGGCACTACTTAGAAATTTTTTATCTAAATCATTAGGCAAATCAAGGCATAGGTGGCAGGCACATGGGCGGTTTTTGGTCGGGGTTCAAGATTAATTCAAAGGAAATAGCAGAACATCAAAATCGGATTGATATCCGATGGCTCAAAAAGCAGGGATGTCTCCGTCGTGGAATCACGACAACTCTCTCATGGGAATGCAGAGGAGTAAAAACTGGGGCCATTCAGTATCACGTTGAAGATAATCACGTAGTATTAAACTATCTATATCGGCGCAACGGTAATGAAGGGGAATCGGTGGAGCAGAAAATATTCTTTGACCGGACGCCCTGCAATTACGGCGGGTACAGGAGATGGCTTCGGTGTCCTCGCTGTTATCGGAGAGTTGCCGTCCTTTATGGGGCAGGGAAATATTTTTTTTGTCGCCATTGCCATGATCTGCACTATTTGAGCCAAAGGGAAAGCAGGATGGGACGACTTATTACTAAGGCCAGCAACATCCGGCGTCGACTTGGAGGGAGTGGCGATCTGATAGGCGTACCGTTCCCTTCCAAACCAAAGAACATGCACTGGAAGACTTACTGGAAGTTGAGAATAGAAAGCGAGAACGCCCGCACCTATTCTCTGATGATTGCTGCAAAACGAGTCGGGATCAAGCTCGATGAAGAAGAAACTGTATGAAGATCATACTCATGGAGGTCACGATGAAACAAAAGAAACGCCAACAACGATTGACACCCGGCGAGACGATCAGGGCGTATTGTATACATTGCACCGGGGGGAGTTTTCAGGCTGTAAAGGACTGTGACGCCACGGACCCAGAATATCATGCATGCTCCTTTCATAAATACCGTCTGGGAAAGGGACGTCCGTCAGTTAAGCTGATCCGTAAGTTCTGTCTTCAGTGCGCGGGCGGAAACCGTGTCCTAGTTGAAGACTGCGAAATAAATGATTGTCCCTGCCATCCCTTCCGAATGGGGAAGAATCCTGCATACGAGGGGAAAGGTCGGAGTGCGGAAGAACTGAGAAAGATTCTTCCTAAAAATAGGGGGCTTGTCAGTAATCTTTCCTTCGATTTTGGACAAACTCCCCTTCCCCCTACTCCTACCATTACCCGAATCGAGAAAATGGATTTGAGAGAATAAAATGCAGGTTAAGGGGGAAATCAACTTGTTCTTATCGGGAGATATTTCGAAGGTTACCGACGGCACCGTTTAATCATGTACGTAGTTCATTCAAAACCAGAGCGCGGGTGCGATAACAACCAGCCCGAAGTCGGTTGTAAGTCCCGGAAGAAAACTTGATGCAACAACGGTCCTGCTAAGGCAGGTAGGAAGCCTAACCGAAAATGGGCTGCCCTTGGAAATTTTAAATAAGATGTCTCAGAATGAAATAGTCTGTCCAGGTTACTGCTTACATATACAAAAGCACCTGTGTCCACATTCAGTCTCCGGAACATTTTATTGAATCCCGAATAAAAGGTACAGTGTTAATCGTGAAGCTATTGTAGGTTTTTACCTGTCGAGCTACCTGATTGTTCCGTATATCATTCATGGAAAAATGCAAAATAGTTTCTTTTTTAGACAATCACAATGCCTTATCGATCAACGCCCGCACCTCGCCGATCTCCCTCGCCAATGCAAATTTCCAAATACCATAGGTTCCATCAGCATTCACTGCATTTACCCACCTCTGAGCTGCTTGTGTTTTGACTTCCGTCAAATCGTCAAAACCCTTTGTTTCAAGTATCAGGTGAATAATAGGTGCGGTTTTCAGGCGAATAATGAAGTCAGGAATGTAATCATGGGGCTGGCCATTATGCAGATAAGGGATTGCAAAGCCGAGTCCGGTGTTTTTCACGAAGGCATCTACCATCTTATGAGAGTCGATCAGATAGGTTGCGGACTGCTCCCATACTTTGGTATCGGCCACGGCGTAATTAAGATGGCTATTCACTACTTCACGAACATCTTTGCTTGTCCAATAGTCTACATCAGCAGTAGAACCAGGGCCACGATTGGTTTCATAACGCGGCACCTCCGGGGTTTCTCCTTGCGAGGTATCCGGTTTTATCGCTTCTATCAAGCGCTCTATCACCCAGCCATAATAGGGTGAAAGAAACACATCCAGGATATTGGCCGGTGCAATCGGTCTGACCTTTTTCTTGAGATAGTTCTTTACGATCCTTGCTATCTGAGGAAATAACACATGTACCGGCACCTCGCAACCCGGCTGAGAAGCATAATCATGTATCAGGTCCCGAGCCAGTTGAAAGGTCAGCTCCTGAAATCTACGCCCCTGCCGATACGGATTCAGATCCACATTTTCCAGTTTACCCGGCCCAGTCAGTGAATAGCGTCCATTATTGTTGGGAAGCCCGGCCTTCATCTGCACTTCTGGTGGAATTTTAAGTGGATCAAGATCGAGTGTTGCAATGGCATTCCAGTCAACGGTGATGCGATTGTGGATTGCCTGCCTGTAGCCATCCACACGGGGAAAGGTAATTTCAAACCGTGCCTTGGCAGGAACGGCGTTTACATGGTAGCGTTTGGGAGGCTTTGTCGTTGTGCCGCCTGTGTTCTCCTTGAATGGGATCACCTCGAATGGTACGCCGAAGACCTTTGCCACCTCTTCGGTCAGTTTGCCGTCTTCTCCGACCTGATAGCTGGAACGCCGCAATCCACGCCCCACTACCTGCTCGCAAAGCAGTTGTGACATGAAAGGACGCAGGCCGATAATATGAGTGACGGTGCTGCAATCCCACCCCTCGGTCAGCATTCCTACGCTGACAATACAGCGCACATCCCGCCCCGGTGGGTGCAAGGGGCGGTTCAGTTTCTGCGCCAGCACCTCGAATCCTTCCGGGTAGAGTTGCCTCCCCTGCTTATCCATCGGCCAGGCAATTTTCCCCACCGTGTCTAGGGTAAGGCGCATCCAGGTTGATTCGTCTCCCTTGCTCTCACCAGAATCGGTTTCGTGGATAACCTTGGAGTCAACTCGGATGGTGTATGTTGTGTCATCGGTATTGTGAAATGCTGCTATTCCCGCAGAGGGAATACCTGCCGGTTTCACATCATAGGCCAACCATTCGTGGATCATCTTGGCAATTTTGGTGTTCTTGCAAACCAGGATAAACACTGGCGGACGGGGGTCTTCACTGTTATTCTCCCATTCTTGCCACAGATCATCCCAAAGACCGGCCAACATGGCAATCGGCGTATTGACCCATTTCAGGATAGCTTCCGGTTTAGGGCTCCCTTTTTTGCCACCACGTTCAGCGGGGGTCAACTTGGGGAGAATCCAGCGCCAGACGTTGAAATAACCAGGTATCTCCGCCCCGGTGGTATCCCGTACTGCAAGCTGAGGGATCTTTACCAGACCTGATTCAATGGCGTCGGTCAGACCAAAATCGCTGACTACCCAAGGAAACGTGCGGTTGGTCTCCTGTCCCACCCGCCCCAGGTAATAGGGTGTTGCCGACAGATCGACGCAGAAGTTGATCTTTCGCAACTTGTGTATTCGGTCCAGGCCATCAATCCAGACAGTTGCCTCTTTGAAGAACTCTTCGCTTTCCTCGGCCTCACCAAACAGATCGTCCTCAGTTTCCTCTGCTTCGGGACGAGAAATTCGGTAGGCATGGTGCGCTTCATCGTTAAATACCAGGATGTTCTTTTTGCCGCCCACTTCCCGCCCCAAAACCCGGTTAATCATTGCGGTATCGCTTTCAACATACTTTAGCGATTCCACGAAAACCTTTTTCAGGTTACCATGCTTGTCCTTATCTTCGCTAATAAGGGTCAGCATCCCCGCGTCCAACTGCTTCTGAAAATCCTCCAAGGTGAGATAGCGCTTGCCCCGCGCCGTGGTAGTCTTTTTGCCGATGATAATGGTCTCCTTCATCCGGATCGGAACACCTGTCTTCGTTACCTTGGCTCCGGTTCCGCCGGTCTTCACTCCTTGCGGCTCAAATATATGCCAGTTAGTCATCATCACGCGACCCTTTGCAAGGTCGGGCATCAGGTGCGGCGGCACAAGATCACGAGTCCGATACAGGCTCGCTTCACCCCTGGACGGGTCAAGCTCCTGCAAACGGTTACGGATGGTAACGTTGGGACAGACGATCAAGATTACGTCGGAATACACGGCGTTCATCCGATCATTTACCTTATTCAGAATGCTCCATGCCGCCAGCATTCCCATGACGGTGGTCTTGCCCGAACCGGTGGCCATTTTACAGGCGTAACGCTGAAAGGCGCTGAACCCCTCGGCCTTGCGCTCGTCGCTTACATCATCAAGTGGTATGTCGATCCCTTGCAGGAAATCTCCCCGCGCCTCGTTCAGGAAGATAATCGTCTCAGCCGCCTCAATCTGGGCGAAGAACAGCCGGTGCTGCCGCCCATCACGCCGCCAGTAATTGAGAAGTTCCTGTGTGGTGCGGGTAACACCCCCTTCACCACGGAGTGCCAGAGTCCGCCACTCCTTGACTCCCACCCGGATCTGGTTGACCAGAGTCAGTTCAAGCCACAGACCACGGGCTCCTTGAGCGGCATCGCTGGACGGTGCCTTGGGGTCACGGTAAAAATAACCTGCCATGCGGCGCCCCTTCCTCCGTTCAGGTTGGTGTCCCTCCTCGATGTACCAATGTTCAGCGGGTTCGTAGTAGGGGGAGTTCAGTATCGGTTGATTAACCTCAAAGCCGCTCATCCGTTGGCCTCCTTCAGGCTCTTAATAACTTGCAGCTCATTCCCCCGGTCGTCTATCACCTTGATGGCGACCTGTGTATTCTCACCGGCGTCAAAGGGTGCGCTCATGGTTCCGGCCAGATGATCCCAGACACTCTCTTCGTGGGTGGATTTGAGCGCCTTTTTCAGGTTATCCCAAGCGTTGGTGCGGGGGAAGAAAGCTTGAGAAACATGGAAGCAGAGGCCGTTGTAATCCGTATCCAGAAACCAAGCTGGGACATCGTTTCCCTTTCGTTGATCGGTTTCCAGCGTTGTTGGATCAAAGACATCAAGCCCCACCAGTTCCACCTGATAGCGGACTGGATCGTCTTTACTTTCAGATTTTACCGTATGAACTTTTACTTCCGGCAGGCCGCAGACGCTGAAAATCTGACTGGATCGCATGTTTTTCAACAGGTCGCCCATCATCAGGTCGGTTGTTGCCTGCACATAAGTGGCGGGGATCATGATCTCGGCAGCGTTTTCAATCAGCATCCTGGCGTTGGGTTGAATGGCAAAGCCGATGACATAGAGATGTGCATATCCCTTCAGGTTGGCTTCCTTCAAAGCTTCATGCACCAGTTTCTCGCTCACGGCACCGCTTTCCGGACCGAAGACAAGGGCCACCGGCTTTTGTGTCAGAGGGAGCATGCCGGAAGTTTTTTCCTCTGCCTCCTGACATAAGTCGTCTTTTAGGCTTGGCTGCGGGGCAAGTACCGACATATCCACCAGCGCTTCCGCCGAAAGCGAAAGGGTCTTGGCCGGTGGCCGGATATTTTTCAGCGTTACCGACTTACCCCCGCCCAAGTGCAGGATAGGCGATTTGCGCAACACTTCCAGCATCCGGTCGATGAAAGAGCTGTACTGCTCTGCTGCCCCTGCTCCGGAATCCTCTTCGCCGTCACCTTCCCAATCAACCGGGGTTGGAATGGTCGCCTCTACGCAGAACGGCCCGGAGACGCGGGTGATTTTGTTTTCGATCTCCGGTCGGTCAATCAGCACCTCTTCCGCTGGCGGCTCGTTGTTGGCAATAGTCTCAAGTTTGATGTGAGGAACGATGCCACCTACTTCCTCGCCTTTCTTGTTCTGCTTACGGACGTAGACGAACCCCCCTGCCGGACCGCGAGCCTCATCCTTCAGTTGATAATAGGGGAAGGTCGCTGTCAGGAGACGTTGCCGTGCCAGCGCCAGCGGTACGCGGGAGGTGTCACAGGTAATCCAGCGGCGGCCACTCGACTCCGCAACATAGGCGGTGGTGCCACTACCGCAGGTCATGTCCAGCACCAAGTCGCCGGGATCAGTGGTTAACAACAGGCAGCGTTCAGCTACTTTGATATTGGTCTGAACCACGTACAGCTTTTCGTCGGTAAAACTGCCTGTCAGGGTATCGGTCCATATATTGCCCCTCTCCGTATAAGGGAAGTCGTCGGCAAAACGGCGATACTGAATGCTGTTCTTTGCTCTGTGGATTCGTCCGGCAGTTGCCAGCCGTTCCATACCAGTCGGGAAATTGGCCTTCCAGTGTGAGTTAGCTCCCGGATTGTAGGTTTTCCCCTCAAATACAAAAGGCTGTGGTTCGCTGGACGCTCCTTGCGATTGTAAATCGCCTGGTTTATATAGCCTTGCTCCTTCAGGTAATGGCACCTCACGACGCTTTTCCGCGGCCGTGACACCTCGGTAACTACCATCAGGCAGGAGAACCCAGCGAGCATTCCCTTCGCCTAGCACAACAGGCTGTTCTTCATAAAGTTTGTTTACCTTGACGTGCGATTTGTCTTTTGCATACCAGAGCAGAAAATCACCAAGGGTAGCAATGGTGGTGGTTTCAAATCCAGATGTTTTCTGGAAGAAAATCTGGGAAACAAAGTTTTCCTCACCAAACACTTCATCCATAACAGCTCGCACATAATGCTGGTTAATATCACTGATCTGGACAAAAACGCTACCACGGGTATGAAGCAGGTCTTTGGCGAGCAAGAGCCGGTCTCGCAGATAGGTGAGGTATGAGTGCAAACCCAGCTCCCAGGTATCTCGATAAGCTTTGACCATCTCCGGCTCGCGGGTCATGCTGTCGTCATCATTATGGTCCACGTTGCCCACATCTTTCTGGCGCACAAAGGGCTGAAAATTGGAGCCGAATTTCACCCCGTAGGGTGGGTCGAAGTAAAACATCTGCACCTGCCCGCCCATTCCTTCGTATTGGAGCAACGAGTTCATCACCACAAGTGAATCACCCAGAATCATCCGGTTGACCCATTTATCCTTGTACTCGTAAGCCTTCAGGATCTGGTCGATAATAGGGTGCTGCGGATCGTCAAACAGGCTGAACATATCAAGTTGGGAGGATTGAATCTTGTGGCTCTTAAGGGTTTCGATGATTCCCTTGGTAGAGAGGCGTTCATGGACAAACAGCGGCAAGGTCGGCACATCAAAAGAAAGCCTCTCGGCCTTACCGGCCCAGTTGAGAAACGGTCTGGAAAGAACCGCCAGCTCACGCGCCGCAGCCTGAGCTTCCTCAACCGTAGCAACCTCCAAAATCCGCTTGATGAGAGTTTCCCCTTGCTCACGAGCAGGGTTCCGGCCATCCCAGTTTAGTTCCGGGGAAAGAGAGGAATCATATTTGTATGTAGTCGGGGGTTTTTTCTTCCTGAAATTCGCCTGCGTCCCCACCTCAGGACGCATCGGGCTTTCGGCCTCGGGGTGTTTGTAGCTTTTTGCTTCAACATTGGTCACGGTAGTTTTATTGGGCTTTGCCATTTACCCCTCCAGTAAATGTCATGAGAAGATGCAAATCCAGGCTTCCAAGTTGTGAATTGAAGAATCTAATCGAAAGTTTATAGCAAGAAATGGGACGAAATAACACAGAAAACAATCTTCACTTATTCACTTATGTCGCACGCGCATTATGGAAAGAAAGCTGTCACACAAACACCTTCCTCCAATGCCTTGACTTCAATAAGCAGTCAATAAGCTCATGACACCCTCAATGTTTAATATAATTAGGTGAAATGATTTAGACATTGTTTTTCTTACAATGCCTGTCAAATCAATTTTTAGCTTAACAACAATAATCATTTTTTAGATTTCTTTTCGTTCTTTTTTATAAAGTCTTTTATCGCCTCTTCGAGTACATCGTTAAAAGGACGTTCGAGGTCAATGGCAAGCTTTTTGATCTGTTTGAGCAATTCATTATTGATAATGGTTGAAAACATTTTTTTTGTCTTCATGAGAGTAAATTAATATCAATATACAAATAAATCAAGATAATACTTGACTATATTGATATCTTGTTATATATATTTCTATATTATTCATTGATACTCCGAATCATAGGCCATGAATACAGAGATAATCACAAAACCCCTGAAGATTCCCCATACCGCAAGGATGGGGCGGACACCTATGGTCCGGGAGATATCTTCAGGGGTTTTTAATTCACAGAAGGAGGTATGAGGCATGAGATTGAAAGATGTGAAATGGGAAAACGGCAAGGGCGCTGAAGATGTCGTTCTCTGGGGTATTGCCCCTATGAAATGGCTTATCGACATGTTTGATGGTCATGAAGTGGACGGTGCCGTCGAGGTGGATGAAGAAAAGGTCATGTGGCTTTTTTACGAACTGAAAAACAAATTAGATGATTTGGAAGAATATCTCCTGATGGTTGGAGATAAAGCACACGGACGTGAACGGTTCGGAGAGGCTTCATAGCATACTTCCACGGGATAGGATACCGGTTCTGAAAAGGGTTACCCTGACCCCTTCCCGTGAGGAAATATCAGGGAGAAAGAGAGGGACTTTCAAATATGGGATCAATCTACAAGAGAGGAAATGTTTTCTGGATCAAGTATCACAGGAATGGGAAGCCTTACAGGGAATCTTCAAGAAGCGTAAAAGAAGTCGATGCAAGGCGACTCTTAAAGAAGCGTGAGGGAGAAATTGCACAGGGGAAACTTCCCGGAATCTATTTCGACAAGGTGAAGTTTGACGAACTATCGGAAGATTTCCTGAATGACTACAAGATCAATCAGAAGAAATCCCTTGACCGTGCGGAAAGAAGTGTTGACCACTTAAAGCAATCCTTTGAGGGAATGCGGGTTGTCGATATCACGTCACCGCGCATACATGAGTATATAGAAAAGCGTATAGCCGAAAATGCGTCCAATGCGACTGTAAACAGAGAACTTGCCGCATTGAAGCGTATGCTGAATATGGGCGCTCGTCAAACCCCTCCGAAAGTTGACAGGGTTCCGTATATACCCAAATTAAAGGAAAACAATGTACGTAAGGGGTTCTTTGAGCATGAGGATTTTCTTTCATTGAGAGACGCCCTCCCCGATTGCCTAAAGGGATTCGTCACGTTCGCATACAAGACAGGGTGGCGCTTTTCTGAGATCACCAACCTTCAATGGAATCAGGTCGATCTTGAGAGAGGTATTGTCAGGCTCGAAACCGGGGAAACCAAGAATGATGAAGGCCGTACGGTATACCTTGACGACGAGCTAAGAGGCGTATTTATGAACCAGTGGGAAGAACGCAAAGGGAGAGGCACAATTCTTCCTTATGTTTTTCCAAACATTGATGGAACTGACAGGATCAGGGATATTCGGGGGCCGTGGTCTACTGCCTGCACAGAGGCCAAGATTGGCAAGAAGCTATTTCATGACTTTAGAAGGACGGCTGTAAGGAACATGATACGCGCTGGCATTCCTGAACGGGTTGCAATGTCTATCTCAGGCCATAAGACACGATCAGTTTTTGATCGTTACAACATCGTCAATGACACCGACCTAATGCTTGCTGCACATA
>JAFGTS010000012.1 GCA_016933965.1 Deltaproteobacteria bacterium
CATTCAATGAAAATAATCAGTTTCGGGAGCTGTTTCAATTGAATTATTAAACATCGTCCCGCCTTGTATGGTCAATCCAGTTGGTTGACAATACGAAGGAGCTGGTCCTCAAAAGAAATATTTATAAATTCTGGAATATTCGCGGCCAGTTCTTTATCCGTGAAATGATCGAGGAGGACTGCCGGAGTGCTTTCTCCCTCAGCATTGATATGCGTCAGCCACACCTGTGTATAGGGACCGTTGGCCTTGGAAGCAAAGGCCAGCCATTTACTGTCCGGAGACCAACTGTGCCAGGAGTTCATGCGTCCCGGAATATTACATGCGAGACGCCTTGCGGTTCCTCCGTTTGCGGGGATAATGTAGAGTTCACTGTCCATCTGATTCAGCATGAAACGATCGGCCATGCAGAAGACGATCCACTTCCCGTCAGGGGAGAATGCGGGGAAGAAGTTGCTCATACCGTTATTCGATGCGCCGGAAACAGGTTCAGGTGTGACAGTTCCATCTGCTTGAAAAGGCACCCGATACAGATCGTATCGATATGTTGCGGTGCCGCTCATGAATTTGTGCATCATGGCACGGAGAGCCATATCCTCAAGAGCCGGAGCCCGAGGAAATACAATCCATCGACCGTCAGGGCTGAATGCCGGATTGGTCTGCACATAGTTCGGGTCGGATGCTCCGGCCAGTTCGTGAAAGCTCTTCGTTTCGCGATCATAGATCACGAGGATCCCGCGCACCGGGAAGAACATCTGGGAGCAGTCAAGGTCATCAAGATAACGGTAAGCGGCATAATCATTTACCGTGCTGACCGCGTATCTGCCGTTCGGCGAAAGCCGTGAAAGCAGGCCGAAGGTTGGATATTTTGATTCCTTGTCGTAATCGCTCCATGTCATGACCTCGCTCTTGTTAAAGAGGGCGGTGGTATTTATTTCGGTGATAACATAGGCCCCCTTGTCGCTGCCGAAGTCCACGTCCATGCCGAGTATCTGCCCGTTTGAAGAGAAGGAATGGCAGTTTCCGCAGGCTTTCATGCCGGATAGGATGGTTCGAGGCTGAGTGGAGGCAACAGAGCCCAAGCGCCATTCAATGGCCGGCAGGTGGCTACGCGCGTAGCGGGCCGGGATCGGGACCTGACGGTAAAAGATGGGGGCGGTAACGGTCAGGCTTGAAATGCTGAAATTAACCATGTCTTTTGAAAGAGGCATGGAAGAACTGGATGTCGGAAAACCGCAAACGGAAAGGGTTAGCGGCTCGTCACGGTAGCTCTTTTTAATACAGTCCCACTCATCGACGCTGGGACGCCATTGGGAGTCGGCGGTCAGGGCTGAGAGGATAATTTGGCCATTTCCCCCGCGGATTTCAATTCGCCATTCATGGGAATCGGACCGGTCCTTCCACCGAACAGTTGGGGGTATGATATTCCCCGGGAAAAGGGTCTTATCCATGGGATATGTGATGAAAAGATCAGCAGTCTTGCTCGCTGTTCGATCCGCGGCGGAGAAACATGTGCCGCTCAGGGCAAGCGTACCGATTATAAATACCAGAAACAAGAATCGTATCCAGCGCATGATGTCCCCTAAGTTATGATCCGGTAAAAATCTCATTGAGCCCCCGGAAATTTTAAGCTCCCGCGCTTTACCGACGGGGGCGGTGATGTTAATCCAGCGAGGTTTTTACATTTCATGCGCCCTTTGCAGGAAAATCTCCTATTTTCTTCCTCAGGATACCGATACCGCAAACGATCGTGACCAGGATGAAAATGATAATGCCCCACTGTGACAGGGTCGGTACAGACGTGGCGCCACCAGCGGTACTCTCTCTCCGCAAAACCGTCCCCCCGTCACCGACGATGAAGACGTCGCTTCCCCCATCTCCCCCGTTCAATTGCGGAAGGCTTGAAGGAACAGACGTGCATGCGAGCCAATTCTGACCATCGTTGCAATAGACTCCCCCGGTAGCCATCATATCCCCATTGAGCCCCACGGCGATATTTTGATACAAGTCGAAGATCTGGCCGTTGTCCGGGAGATAATGGAGATCATCACTAACAGGATTGTTCCCGAGACGATAATGAACAATAGTGGAATCTCCCGCCAGGTAAAAAATTCCTGTGTCAGGATCATAACTGGCGGCAACCAGGGGGGGCACGCCGCTGACGCCTGAAAAATCTATCTGCGTCCAGTTGGATCCGTAGTCGCTGGAATAAGCACCCAGCGGGGATGAACCATCATAACCGACGGCTACACCCTGCCCTCCGTTAAAGGCGACGGCGTTGAAGCATTTGTCCGTAATTCCCTGATCCATTGTATATCTGTTCACCCAGTTGGGTGAACTCACGGGACTGGTACAAATAACGGCTTTTGTCGGATTACCCATAACAGTTGGTTGTTCCAGGCCGACCGCAACAATAGTTGAGTCAGCCACGCAGACATCTTCCAGATCCACCCACGAATTAACAGCCCCCATCATGCCATTCCATTGAGTCGCGTGGATTTCATCGATTTTGAATACTTGGCCGAAGTGACCGACCGCGAATGCCTCTGTTGAACCCCCACCGCCTAGGTTGGTCAGGGAGGAAGTTTCGAACGGGTCTCTTGATGAATCTAATATCGTATTCCACGTTCCATTCGTGTAGTAGTAAAGGTGATATATCAAAGTAACGAAACCTGAAGGAGCGTTAGCGGGAGAAGAAAAAGGAAGGCCGGCAGTCAAAATATAGAAATTGTTATCGTCGATTTTGTAGACGGATATTATATTATCCGAAGAGGGACCGCCAATCACAGTATATGTCACATTTTCACATGATTCCTGGGCGTTCGCTTCCCATAAGTGACACATCAGCACGGAAACAATTGCAAAGACAAGCATTAACATCGTCAATCTCTTCATAAGGTGCTCCTTTCCCGGACTCCGGTTTTATTCCTTCACTTCCAATGAGCCGAATGACAATAGATTTATAGTAAGTAGTTTGAATACATATCCTTTTCAAAAATGACAGTCAAGAAAAAAATCACCAACATCGGGGGCCTTATTAAATCGTAAACCGGGACGATGTTTAATAATTGATTCCTGAGAAGTAACTCTTGAATATTACACAAAAACATGTTATAGAAATGCATGTACAAGAAA